>NZ_OY762552.1:1862500-1915000 GCF_963666025.1 uncultured Methanobacterium sp.
AAGGTAACTGGTGAACCATCGGGTATATGGCCGTTTACTGGGTTAAGTGGGTTGATGGTAAATCCATCGGTGTCCTGGTTGAAACTGGCGGTTAATGTGGATATGGATCCTTGAGGAGTGCTTAGTGGATTTGCTGCAAAATTCAGATACAACCATGGCGAGTAATCTACATCTCCATCAATCAGTGTGCTGAACTCTGGATCATTAGAACCCCACCAGTTATCAGTGGCATTCACATCTCCCTTGGAATTGTAGAATGCACTACCGTGTTCGGCACTGTTTGCCACGATTCGGTTAAAATGCATAGTAACATCACCTTCAGAGCAAATAGCACCACCATCCTCATGGGCACTGTTTCTGAAGAATGTACTGCTGTTGGCAATCAAATTATTGTTGTTGTAGATAGCTCCACCATTTTCTGCAGTGTTGTCTGAGAAATTACTGCCGGTTACAGTTAACTTATCCCCGTTGTAGATAGCACCACCATTACCATCAGTTGCACTGTTCCTGGTGAATGTGCTGCCGGTTACAGTTGCAGTCTTACGGTTGAAGATAGCTCCACCCTCATAAAGTGCATTGTTACTGGTGAATGTACTGTTATCTACAATCAAAGTCTTATCATTGTAGATAGCACCACCACAATCATTAATTACGTAGTTACTGAGGAATGTACTGCTGGTTACAGTTGAACTACCCTTGTTGAAGATGGCTCCACCGTTATCTCTGGCACTGTTACTGATGAAGTTACTGCTGGTTACAGTTAGAGTATCATAGTTGTAGATAGCACCACCATAACGAGTTGCAATGTTGCCGGTGAACGTGCTACCGGTTACATTTAAAGTACCATCAGTGTAGATGGCTCCACCATCATTATTTGCACTGTTAGTGGTGAATGTGCTGCCGTTTACAGTCAAACTACCCCCATTCATGATAGCACCAGCATTACCTGCTTTGTTGCTTATGAAAGTACTGTCAGTTACTGTCATATTATTACTGTTGTAGATAGCACCACCATAACCAGATGCGTTATTGCTTGTGAAATTACTGCTGTTTACAGTCATGGTATCATAGTTGTAGATAGCACCTCCAGTATTTGCGTCGTTGTCTGTGAAATTACTGCTGTTTACAGTTAAAGTACCCCAATTGTAGATTCCCCCACCATAGGCATATGTACCTTTACGGGTGGTAACATTGTTGTTGTTGATGTTACAGTTGGTCATATTTAACATACCATCAATGTTGCAAATTCCTCCTCCATAGGCATATTCATAACTAACCGCACATGTATTGGTGGTGGTAATGGTGTTGTTGTTGATGTTACAGTTGGTCATGATCAACGAACCATTGATATTGAAGATTCCCCCACCATAGGCGCATGCATATACATCATTCATTCTGTTACCTGAACAGGTGGCTGTAAGGGTGTTGTTGTGGATATTAGAGTCAGTTATAATCAACCTACCGCTGTTGTAGATTCCCCCACCTCCAGAATAAGCATCATTTATACCTGGACTTGCACTGGAGGATGTGGCGGTGTTGTTGTGGATGTTACAGTTGTTTATGGTTAATGTGCCAGCATTGTTGTAGACTCCCCCACCGTAGACGTATGCAATAAAATTGGGACTGGTACCTGAACTGGCTGTGGCGGTGTTGTTGTGGATGTTACAGTTGTTTATGGTTAATGTGCCAGCATTGTTGTAGATTCCTCCACCGTATACGTGTGCAACAAAATTTTCTTCTGCACTTGTACTGGTGGCTGTAATGGTGTTGTTGTTGATGTTACAGTTGGTCATGGTCAATGTGCCATTGTTGTAGATTCCTCCACCATGGGCATTTGTACTTGTACTTGTACTGGAGGATGTGGCGGTGTTGTTGTTGATGTTACAGTTGGTCATGGTTAACGTACCATTGTTGTAGATTCCTCCACCATAGGCATCTGTTCCATTTATGGTTCCGTTGGTAATTGTGAAGTTGGTTATAATCACGGTTAATCCGCTGTTAATGGTTAATGGTTTGCCATTTTGTGTTCCGTCAATAATGGTGCCTGCCAGGCTTTGTCCTATGAGGCTCAGGTTCTGATTAATGGTTATATGTTCATAGTAAGTTCCGTCGGCTACGTAGACTGTTCCACCTGATTCTACGGTATCGGTTCCATTCTGTATAGTTGCTTTGGGGCCAATATCGGTTCCATCTATATGTGTAGAACTGTTCCCTGTCCAGCTGTCGTTTCCTGTGGTGTTCACATAGATTTCACTAGCAGCAGAAACAGCACTGGCAAAAAATAGTACCGTTAAGGTGATAATCAGTAAAGGAATGAAAGTTTTAGTTAATTGTTTTTGTATATTTTCACCTCCTTTTACAATTTTTATTTCGAAAATCTGCCTGTAATTTTACTTTAATATGTACAATCATTTGATTATAGTGCCTTATAAGAAACTATAATCAAATATATTAGTTATTATCTCGCTTATAAAGATTATTATAACCAGAAGAAATTACCTATAACTGAGAGTATAATGGCCTTAAATTATAATTATAAAGACTCCTGGATTGATTTTGCAATAGAAACTTTAACATAAGTCAAGGTTTTTGTTATTGAAATTGAAAATAAAAAAGTGGGGAAAAAGGATAGATTAAATCCTTTTATTGTTTTTTCCGGGTTGCGGCTAATCCTCCCAGTACGCTGAGTATTCCAATGGCCAGTGGCGCGATTGGTGTCCCTGTACTTTGCATTCCTACGGTGTTTCCGGATGTGGTTTGTGTGGTTGCTGCGTTTGCTTCTGGTGTTGTTTGTGGTATTGTGTGTATTGTGAGCGAGTTAACTCCAATGGTGTTCAGGTTGTAGGTGTCAGAGAAGATGGATGCTGTGAATGGCAGATATCCTTCTCCTGATGCGTATCCATATAGATGCAGGTATGGGTCACCTACTGTGACGTTGTTGAAGGTCCAGGTTATGGTTCCGTTGGTATTGACAGTCCAGTTTCCATCTCCATATATCTGGAGGATGTGGAATCCTTCAGGCACAGGAATGATAACTGTGACGTTGTCTGCTGTGTCTGGGCCCTTGTTTCCCAGTTTGTAGGTTACGGTGAATTTTTCACCCACTGTGGGGTTGGCACTGTCACTGTTTATCTGGATGTACAGGTTTGCAGTAGGCACATAAAGTAATCCTGTTGCATTGGATGCCTGATATATTGTTGTTTCATTGAATATCGCTTTTAAGATGTGGTTTCCGGGTGTTTCCGTGATTTTGTAGTTGAATATCGCTGTTCCAGTATTGTCTGTGGTGTTTTCACCAACCTTAGCTCCATCTATCCAGAACTCAACTGTTTTACCAGTTAAAGGAGTACCGTGGTTGTCTGTTAAAATAGCGGTTAATGGCACTGTCTTGTTTTTGTTTCCACTGACATCATCCACAGTTAGATTAGTTGAAATCAGGTTAACTGTTAATGTACCATTGGCATTGGATGCGTTATATTGATTGTCTCCAGTGAATATTGCGTTTATGGTGTAGTTTTGTGCGTTCATGTTGTGTATGGTGTAGTTCCATGTGATTTGGCCGTTGTTGTCTGTGTTGTCTGTGTGTGTTTCACCGTTGACTGTGATGGTGATTGTTTTGTTGGTTATTGGTGTGTTGTGTGTTGTGTCGGTTAGTGTGGCGGTTATATTCACAGTGTCTCCATTATATCCACTGGGACTGTTAACAGTTAAACTGGTTGGAGCAGCAACTGCGGTTAGATATGCGGTGTAATTTGCATATCCTCTGTAAGGTGACGTGCTCTGATTGAATGTTTCTGCGTAGTTGGAAACTGTTCCAGTCTGGTTAACGACTACTTCAATGGCTAGCCATCTTGAACTGCCGATCATGGTTGACAAGTTGCCTGCATTCCAGTCTGTGCCGTTAAAGGTGTAGTCAGGGTCATTTAAAACCCAAGCTGATTCTGTATTTGGATATGGTCCTACGGTACGGTAAACGTAGTAGTTACCGGTCCATGTAAGACCATTCAAGAGATCCCGGACATTTATGGAAGTGGCATCTGGTCCTAAGTTATGAACTTTCACAATGGCGTAGATCTTGTCATTGTAGTAAGCTGTGCTTATGACACTACCCCAAGGTAAATCCCTGAATTCATTGCTGATGTCCACAAAAGACGCAGGGTTAATGGTTACATATGCTGAAACGTTCTGGTTATCAGTTGTGGCATTTATCTGTTGAATGCCCGTATTATAAGCCGTGAACAGTATAGAAGCAGTTCCATTAGTTGTGGTTACGGTCAATGGTTCCATTAAACTACCTAGGATGTCCCCAATTAAACTGAATGTTACTGGAACTTCATCCGGTATATGGCCATTGGTAGGATCCAATTGACTGGAAGAGGTACCGTCAGAGCTGTAATTATTGAAACTCACTGTGATCAAACTGGTCTGAGTGTTGTTAATAGTACTGGGTGTGGCGTTAATGGTCATATACAACCAGTTCGTTGGAGAATTCACTCCTACCAGTAAACTGGTAAAGTCAGGATTGTTAGATCCCCACCAGTTATCTTCCAAACTACTAACAGCACCGTAATTTCTAGAAATGGCATAAGGGCTGTTATTCACAATCCGACTAAAATTTACTGCCAAAGTACCCTGGTTGTTGTAGATTCCCCCACCATTTGCATGTGGGTTTGTACTGGTGGCTGTGGCGGTGTTGTTGTTTATGTTGCAGTTGGTGATGGTTAAAGTACCAAAGTAGGTGTAGATTCCCCCACCATATGCATATGCATTTTGGCCTGTAGTGGTGGCTGTGGCGGTGTTGTTGTTTATGTTGCAGTTGGTGATGGTTAAAGTACCAAAGTTGTTGTAGATTCCCCCACCATATGCAGTTGGGCCATTACTGGTTCTGGCTGTGGCGGTGTTGTTGTTTATGTTACACCGGGTTATATTCAAAGTATTAAAGTTGTTGTAGATTCCCCCACCATTTGCATGTGGGTTTGTACTGGTGGCTGTGGCGGTGTTGTTGTTTATGTTGCAGTTGGTGATGGTTAAAGTACCCTGGTTATTGTAGATTCCCCCACCATATGCATATGCAAATGCATTTGAGCCTGTAGTGGTGGCTGTGGCGGTGTTGTTGTTTATGTTGCAGTTGGTGATGGTTAAAGTACCAAAGTTGTTGTAGATTCCCCCACCATATGCATATGCAAATGCATTTGAGCCTGTAGTGGTGGCTGTGGCGGTGTTGTTGTTTATGTTGCAGTTGGTGATGGTTAAAGTACCCTGGTTGTTGTAGATTCCCCCACCATATGCATATGCATTTTGGCCTGTGGCGGTGGCTGTGGCGGTGTTGTTGTTTATGTTGCAGTTGGTGATGGTTAAAGTACCCTGGTCGTTGTAGATTCCCCCACCATTGGCATTTGTTCCAGTTACATTTCCGTTGGTTATGGTGAAGTTGGTTATTATCACAGTTAATCCACTGTTAATGGTTAATGGTCTACCATTTTGTGTTCCGTCAAGGATAGTGCCTGCCAAGCTTTCCCCTATGAGATTCAGGTTTTGATTAATGGTTACATGCTCTTTGTAGGTTCCTTCAGCTACGTAAACTGTTCCACCTGATTCTACGGTATCGGCTCCGTTTTGTATGGTTGCTTTGGGCCCGATATCCGTTCCGTCTATGTGTGTGGAGCTGTTCCCTGTCCAACTGTCGTTTCCTGTGGTGTTCACATAGATTTCACTAGCTGCAGAAACAGCACTGGCAAAGAGTAGTACCGTTAAGGTGATAAGCAGTAAAGGAATTAAATATCTGTATGTAATCGCTTGCTTTCGTATCGTTTCACCTCCCTTATGCTGAATAAACAGATTACATGAGATATTCTAACATATTTCCTTAATATAAAGTGTTCACTTCATAAAAAAATAGAAAAGTTTATATTGAATTTTCATAAAGGAAGGAAAATTGTTAAGATCATCGGAATATTGTTCTCAGGGGTAACTATGAAGAGAGTCTTTTTTGGTTTAAATAATCTAATTTTGCAGCTATGAATTGGAGATATCAGTTATCTAAAAATAAAAAAAGGGAAAAAGGATTCATCAGATCTTATTGAGATCATCAATCCTTCCATTGTTTTTTCCGGGTTGCGGCTAATCCGCCCAGTACGCTGAGTATTCCAATGGCCAGTGGTGCGATTGGTGCTCCGGTGGTTTGCATTCCTACAGTATTAGTTGCGGTTGCTGCGTTAACACTGGTGGTTGTGGCTGCGCTTGCTGGTGTGATGGTAATTGTGGAAGTCAATGGTTGACCATCGGCAAGTAAACCAACTACTGCATCTCCTGCGGCTTCATCTGCACGTAAAGTGGCAGTGGCTATACCGTTGAAGGTGTATTTCAACACGGATTTACTTCCCACGTTACCTAAAGTGGTGGTAAAGGTCACTGGTGAACCATCGGGTATGTGGCCATTTGCAGGGTCAAGCTGTGTAATGTTGGTTCCATCGGTGTTCTGGTTGAAACTGGCGGTTAATGTTGACGAGGACCCTTGAGGAATGCTCAGGGGATCTGCGCTAAATGTCAGATACAACCAGGGACTGTAATCTACTTCTCCTGTAATCAGTGTGCTGAACGTTGGATCATTAGAACCCCACCAGTTATTCTCTGCATTCACAGAACCACCGTTATTGTAAATGGCATTACCTCTACTGGTTGCGGTGTTATTGTAAAATCGGCTAAAATTGATACTACAGATCATAGAACCCTCATTGTAGTTTTGGATAGCTCCTCCGTTAATGTCTGCGTGGTTGTCTGTGAATGTGGATTGGAATATGGTGTAATTCAAAGAACCCTCAGCAAAATTATAGTTCCGGATAGCTCCACCATTGTAGTATGCGTGGTTGTCGGTGAATGTGGACTGGTTTATGATACAAGTCAAAGAACCCCTAATATCATAGTTCATGATAGCTCCACCATAATTTGCGGTGTTGTTTATGAAGGTGGATTGGTTTATGGTGCAAGTCGAGGAACCAGAATTAACATAGTTCCAGATAACTCCACCATCTATACTGGCCTGGTTGTTGGAGAATGTACAGTTATTTACCATAAGATTTCCCGAATTATAGATGGCACCGCCCCTGATTGCTTGGTTTTGTGTGAAGTTACAGTTGTTAACGGTTAGATTTCCCAGATTGTAGATAGCACCACCAACATCTGTAGTGTACCCGTTGGTTAGTGTTAAGTTTTCTAGAGTCACGGTTATTCCGGGTTGAATATTGAATATCCAGTTGTTACCTGTTCCGTTTATAATGGTTCCGGCCTGGCTTTGGCCCTGTATGGTCATGTTCCGGTCAATGGTGATGTTGGTGTTGCCATTTCCTGAGTAAACTCCATCGGCAATGTTTACCACCCCGTTGGAGCTCACGGTTCCAGTTGCATTTTGAATGGTTAATTTCGGTGTATCCCATGAATAACCATCGTTGGTATCGTTACCAGATGACCCATTCACGAAAATTGCTTCATCTGCAGCAGAAACAGTACTAGCACAGAATAAGATGGTTAAAGTGATAAGCAGTAAAGGAATTAAATGTTTATATGTAATTGTTTGTTTTCTTATTGTTTCACCTCCTTTATGCCGTATAATATCAAATCATAATCCAATGAAAGATATTTACATGTTAGTGTGTTATAAAGTATGCACATTCATTGAAAATAAAAAGATTTATATGGATATTTCATAAAGTAAGGGCATTTTTAAGAGTCAATGTAAAACCTTTCCCCTAAAAACTAAAAAAAGTTCTTTTTTTGGTTTAAATAATCTAATTTTGTAGCTATGAATTGGAAATATCAGTTATCTAAAAATAAAAAAAGGGGAAAAAGGATTTCATTATCTTAAAGTGAGATCATCAATCCTTTTTATTGTTTTTTCCGGGTTGCGGTTAATCCGCCCAGAATACTGAGAACTGCTAAGGCCAGTGGCACTACTGGTGCCCCGGTGCTTTGCATTCCAACGGTGTTTCCAGATGTGGTAGATGTTGTGGTTGCTGCGTTTACTGTTGGTTGTGCGTTTAAAGTGAGGGGACTTACTCCTCTGCTGTTTATGCTGAAGGTATCTGTGGCTATTGATGCTGTGAATAGGTAATTTCCTATTCCGGTGGTCCATCCTGAGATGTACAGGTTGGGGTCGCCTACTGTAACGTTGGTCATGGTCCAGGTTATGGTGTTTCCAGTTACGGTCCAGTTTCCATCACCCTCAATTTTGGATATTACAAATCCTTCGGGTAAAGGTATGGTTATGGTAACGTTGGTTGCATCGTCTGGTCCGTTGTTTCCCAGTTTGTATCTTAGGGTGAATGTTTCACCCACAGTGGGATTGTTTTTGTCACTGGTTATCTGAACGTAAAGGTCTGCTTTGGGCACATAGATTGTACAGTTAGTTGTTGAATTATTTGGATACTCGGCATGGGTTTCATTTACCACATTGGTGATGTTGGTACCGGCTAAACTGGTTGAATTTACCAGTGCAGTGAGATAATAGGTTATGTTGCCATTATTTGCCACAATTGCAGCCGGCCAGGTAACAGTACGGGTAACTGGATCCCAAACACCGCCTCCAGTGCAGTTAACAAAGTCTAAACCGGTTGGTAGGGTGTCGGTGACAATTAAGTTACTTGCAGTACTTGGGCCGTTGTTTTTAGCTACAATGGTGAAGAGCACTGTTTCTCCAACGTTTGGTCGAGTGTTGTTAGCGGTCTTGTCTAGCTCCACAGTTGCCTGGTTAACAAAAACATTGGCTGTAGTTTCGTTGAAGTAGGGATATACATTGGATGTGATGTTTGCTTTGTTGGTAAAGATAGTGCCCGCTGCCGAAGATGGTATGCGCACGTCAATCAAAACCGAAATAGCATGACCTGGCTGTAATATACCACCAAAAGAGTCTAGGATGTTAGTCCATGTAAGTTTTGCACCTTCTGGAATATAGGTTAAGCTGTCCGGCGGTAGGGATACGTACTCTGGTACTTGCCCATTTTCAAGCGGTAAAATATCTTCAAGTGCAATAGAAGTTACATTATCAGGGCCGTTGTTGGTTATAGTGATGTTATACCGGATTAGGTCCCCTACATTAGCACTGGTCACATTAACGGTCGTGGTGATGTTCATGTAAGCTGCAGGGTTAATTGAAATGTAAGCTGACTCTAGGTTACTGGTGGTGTATCCATCTGCAGTTGCAGTTACCTTAACTGGATTGAATAACGGATTCAATGCACCTTCGGTGGCATAAAATGTAGCAGACAGGACACCAGCAACAGTATTTGCTGATAAGGAATGACTAGTTCCAGAATTAGTGAAGCTTCCCCATGGTATGTTCAGGGTTATAGGTCCATCAGGTATGTGTCCTCCAACTAGATCACCACCGCCATTGATGTGGTTGAAATCAGCGGTAATGGCTGATGTTTCACCGTTGTTGATGGTGCTGGGGGTTGCATTGACAGTTAAAATAACCCAGGGATTAGCATCCACAGGACCATATATGAGGTTAGGAACAGTTGTTGGATCAACATTAGATCCCCACCAGTTATTCTCTGCGTTTATTTTAATGTTTCCATTCGTATTATATGCTAAAGCATTACCTAAACTGGCGGAATTATTGTAGAACCTGTTAAAATTAGCTGTTAAAGTGGCAGCATAAACATAGATGGCACCACCACCGAAACTACTAGAAATTGGATCTACAGAGTTTCCAACGAAAGTACACCCCGTAACAGTAGAATTACTACCTTGGTATGCACCGATAGCACCACCGCACCAGGATGAATCTCCAGTTACAGAGTTATACATGAATGTACAATTAGTTACATTGCAAATATTTCGATATGCAATAGCACCACCACCATGTAATGCAGTGTTATTAGTGAATGTGCAGTCTGTCAAAGACATTACATTTTTATCTTCATCCGAATTGCTGTAGATAGCACCACCCCAATTAGTTGCAGTGTTTGCGGTGAATGTGCAGTCAGAAATGGACAATATTCCATTGTTCAGGATAGCACCACCATTATATGCGATTCCGTTGGTAAATGTCAGATTACGGATGGTGACATTCACACCAGAGAGAATAGTGAATATCCAGTTAGTGTCTGTTCCATTGATTATGGTCCCATTCTGGCTTAGGCCCTGTATGATCATGTTCCGGTTAATGGTTATGTTGGTGTTGCCACTTCCAGAGTAAACCCCATCGGCAATGGTTACCACTCCATTGGAGCTTACGGTTCCTGTTGCATTTTGGATGGTTAATTTGGCTTTTTCCCATGTTTGACCATCCCAGCTATCATTACCGTATGAACCATTCACGAAAATTGCTTCATCCGCCGCAGAAGCAGTACTGGCACAAAATAGTACCGTTAAGGTGATAAGCAGTAAAGGAATTAAATATCTGTATGTAATTGCTTGCTTTCGTATCGTTTCACCTCCCTTATGCTTGATAAACAGATTACATGAAATATTCTAACATATCTCCTTAATATAAAGTGTTCACTTCATAAGGAAATAGAAAGGTTTATATTTCAATTTTTTAGAAAAAGTAAGGGGAATTGTTACGAATCAGGTTAATTTTACCCCTATAAAACTCAGATACCTTAAATGAGACTGAATATCTAAATGAAAACTCAAAATATAAAATGAAAAATATATCTTTCCTTAAAAGAAGAAAATCTGCCTTTTTTTAACTTAGGATCCTGAAAATGCTATGTAAGGGAGATTAATTCCCATTATTTGCACAGGTAAATGAGGTCTTCCCATTGTATCAATGGATATTCCTTTATTTCTGCTTAAAATGGGGTAGGTTCTGTAATTACACCACTCATTAAAGAGATGATTATGACCGTGATATTCAGGAATAATTTTAATGGATTTAAGGTGTAACCACGATTACTGTAACGGGTTGCACATGATTTTTCACTTCTTTTTAGAAGTTTACCAATTTCTTTAAAGTTATACCCTTTCTTGCGCAGTTTACACATTTCCATATCTTCTTCAAAAGTCCATCTGCAGCCTAAACGACTATCCTCGTTATCACTCATATAATCACAAAATAGATTTTTACACATTTTTATTCTTAGTATCTTGTTATTCTTGCCTTCAATATTAATTTTTCCCAAAATGACAATTGAGGCACGTTTAATGGGTATAGTAGGGAACTGCTTCAAGAGATTTAAAGGATTTAACAGATAAAAAACAAGTTCATGCAATGGGAAAAACAAAAGATAGAAAATATAAGGCATTGTAAAATGGCGGGTATATTGATATTTTGGCGGGAATACTGGCGGGAATAATTTTGACATAAATTATTGGGGCATGACTTGAATTTGTTAGGCATTGAATTTGTTAGGCATAATTTATTGAAGCATAACTCATATTTTTGCAGCTTAAAATGCAGCATATTCCAAATGGGAATGTATTAAGGGGAAATATCATGAGTTAAATTCCTTATGAAATTCTACATTAAAACAGATAAGACCATTAAAATACTCTTAAAAGAAGATGGTGTGCTTTTAGAAATAGGTTCTTACTGAAAGATCAATTGCCTTCCCATTCATTTTACAAACCCAAAAATATTGTATTACCTTAATATCTATTTTTTAATAAACATTTGGCTCCCACTTATCTTCCCAGACTTAAATAGCAACTTTTAAGATAAACTCTGATAAAGTGATTATCAATATTGTTTATCAGGGGAAACTATGAGCAACAACTTCCAAGAAAAAGTAACATTCATATGGGACTTAGCAGACCTATTACGAGGCGCATACAAGCGAAACGAATACCAGAAAGTCATTCTTCCATTTACAGTTCTTAAACGGTTTGACAGTGTTCTGGAATATTCTAAAAAAGATGTTCTGGACAATTACAATAATTATAAGGATACCATTGGTAATCTGGAACCTATCCTCAGTAGAGCTGCAGTGGATAAGGATGGTAATGAATTAGGGTTCTACAACTATTCCAAATACGATTTCAAATCCCTTATTCAGGACCCGGATCATATTGAAGAGAACCTGATGCATTACCTGGATAGTTTCAGCCCCAACATCCAGGACATATTCGAAAATTTCTACATTAAAAACCATATCAGTCGCCTGTCCAAGGCCAATCTGTTATTTTTACTCATTAAGAAATTCTCCGAATCCCGGGTGGATTTACACCCGGACAAGGTTTCCAACCATGAGATGGGAACCATATTTGAGGAATTAATAAGGAAATTCTCCGAACAATCTAATGAAGAGGCTGGGGAGCACTTCACACCCCGGGATGTGGTTAAGTTAATGACCAGCCTCATTTTCATTGAAAATGGTATTCATCTTAAGGAAGAAAACTTAATTAAAAAGATTTATGACCCTGCCTGTGGACCGGAGGAATGCTCACCAGTTGTAAAAACTTCATAC
The DNA here is from genome assembly GCF_963666025.1 of uncultured Methanobacterium sp. Taxonomy (NCBI): domain Archaea; kingdom Methanobacteriati; phylum Methanobacteriota; class Methanobacteria; order Methanobacteriales; family Methanobacteriaceae; genus Methanobacterium; species uncultured Methanobacterium sp. Next base: position 1,874,908 of record NZ_OY762552.1, read on the forward strand.
AGGAAATGAATAACACCATTGAAGTGGTACTTTACGGCCAGGAAGTAAATGAAGAAATATATGCTATCTGCAAGGCAGATATGCTCATAAAGGGTGAAAACTCCAACAACATTAAAGGACCCTCCAGCACCCTTTCTGATGACCAGCTACCTAATGATAGATTTGATTACATGATTTCCAATCCTCCCTATGGTCGTAAATGGGAGCAGGATAAAGATGTGGTGGTAACCGAAGCTGAAAAGGGATTCGAGGGACGATTCGGTGCAGGGCTGCCTAGAATTAACGATGGCCAGCTACTCTTTCTGGAGCACATGCTATCCAAGATGAAGATAGATGAAAAATCTAGGATAGCAGTAATCACTAATGGTTCACCACTTTTCACTGGAGATGCCGGATCTGGAGAGAGCAACATCAGAAGATGGATAATTGAAAGTGATTACCTGGAGGCCATAATTGGACTTCCTGATCAGTTGTTCTACAACACCGGTATCCGCACCTACATCTGGGTCCTCACCAACCAGAAACCAGAAGAAAGGAAGGGTAAGATACAGCTGGTGGATGCCTCCAAAAGGTTTGTAAATATGAGGAAGAACTTGGGAAACAAGAGACACCAACTCAGTGACAAGGATATCGATGATATTCTGGATCTTTACTGCAAATTCGATAAGAACGATGTGATTAAAGTCTTTGATAATGAGGACTTCGGCTACACTAAGATAACAGTGGAGCGACCTTTACAGTTGAACTTCGAGGTAAACGAAGAAAGACTGGAGAATCTTTATGCAGTTAATGCCTTCAGCAAGTTAGCAGCAAGCAAGAGTAAAGATCCTGAGACCAAACTCCGGGAAGAAAATGAGGGAAAAGAATTACAGGATGACATCATCAAATCCCTCCAAAAAATCGACCAGCCATACAAAAATTGGGATGAATTTGAAAAGAGAATTAAAAAGGCACTAAAACCATTCAAACTTTCACCATCATTTATAAAAAATATCATAATGGCATTATCCGAGCATGATGATTTAGCAGACTATGTGACTGACACTAAAGGTAACAAAAAAGCTGATGGAAAGCTCAGGGATACAGAAAAGATTCCTTTAAAGGAGGATATTGATGAATACTTCCAGAGAGAAGTCGTACCTTACTATTCTGATGCTTGGATGGACCGTAAGAAGGATAAGATAGGTTACGAGATCAATTTCACTCAGTATTTCTACCAGTACCACCCTCCAAGATCTTTAGAAGAAATTGAAGCAGATATAAAAAAGGTCACCGCAGAGATCCAGGAACTTATAAAGGAGGGCTTGGATGAAACTTAAACCTTATTCTGAATATAATGATTCTGGTGTGGAATGGATTAGAAATATTCCTTCAAATTGGGATTTAGTACGAAATAAAAATATATTTTCTAAATCTAAAAACATCGTTGGGGATAAATGGGAAGATTATCCAGTTTTATCTCTTACAAAGAAAGGAGTTATAATTAGGGATATTGAAAGCAATGAAGGTAAAATGCCATCTGATTTTTCAATTTACCAAATTGTGAGGCCAAGTAATCTTTTATTATGTTTATTTGATATTGATGTTACTCCTAGATGTATAGGGTATATTAATAACAAAGGAATTGTTTCTGCTGCTTACTCTGAAATAGCTCCAACAACAGATATTTATACAAAATATTATTATTACTGGTATTTAATGCTAGATTTCGACAAACAACTGCTTCATTTGTCTAAAAATCTGCGTAATTCTTTATCCAATGAAGATTTCATGGCTTTACCAATTGTAAAACCTTCTATTAATGAACAAAAACAAATTTCTTCTTTTTTGGATGAGAAAATTTCTAAAGTTGATTTAACAATCGAAAAAGACACCCGTCTTATTGAACTTCTCAAGGAAAAAAGAACTGCCCTAATAAATCATGTGGTGACCAAGGGCCTGGACCCCAAGGTGAAGATGAAGGATTCAGGGGTGGAATGGATCGGCGAGATACCTGAAGATTGGGAAATTAAAAAATTGAAATATGTTTCTGATTTGATTCCTGGACAATCTCCTCATGAAAGCACATATAATGCCGATGGAAATGGTTCTATATTAATCAATGGCCCTAACGAGTATAGTGAATCTGATTTTGGTTACACAAGATCATTGAAATGGACTACAGCACCTAAAAAATGGGCACCGTCTAATAGTCTTTTATTTTGCATGAGAGGCTCAACAACAGGTCGATTAAATATTGCTCATACGAATATCAGTATTGGAAGGGGGGTGGCTGCTATTGTAGCAAAAAATGATCAGGATTATCTAAATTACATAATGATTGCATTAAGGTCATATGTTATAGGTAATTCAAGAGGTTCCACATTTCCAAGTGTTACAACAGACGATCTTGGTAATTACTTTGTTCCAGAGCCACCATCAACAGAACAAACCAAAATATCAGGATATTTAAATAAATCTATTTCAAAAATTGACAAAACTATCCAAAAAATCCAAGAAAATATAGATCTAATTGAGGAATACAAAAAATCACTTATCCATCATGTTGTTACAGGTAAAGTTAACGTGATAAAAGAGGATTAGAATGTCTAATTTGACTAATCTAGAAAAACAAATATTTGAAAAACTATTTGATATGCAAACTGGATATGTTTTAGACTTTTCAAACAATACTTTTCAAAATTTTATTGAAAATAGTGTAAAAATAAATATTTTTGATAAAAAATATGAAAAAAGATGTGATGAGTTAGGTTATGATAATTGTTCGAAAGCTAATAGATTAAGATGTTTTTGGGATATAGAATCGGATTTTATTGTTTATAAATTATTAAAAGAGTTATTAGACTACTACGAACACGTTTATAATTATGAAAAAAATCTGGAATTATTGGAAAAGGCTAAGGACTTAGTTACTGATTCAAAAAAATCAATAAAAACAAGTTATAATGATGAAGAAACTTTTCTAAAACAAGAATTTGAAGCCATAGACATTTCTTCTTTAGGACTCGAAGAAAGCATTGCACCTATAATTACCTCAAGAATTGAGGAAATAAAAATTTGCTTAAACAATAATGCACCTTTATCATCTATTTTTCTTATTGGAAGCACTTTAGAAGGAATATTACTCGGGATTGCATCCCAAAATCCAGAAAAATATGGAAGAGCAAAATCTTCACCAAAAGAGCAAAATGGTAAAGTTAAAAAATTTGAGAAATGGAACTTGAATGATTTTATTAACGTATCTTATGAAATAGGATTTTTAAAGAAAGATGTAAAACAATTTAGCCATTATTTACGAGATTTTAGAAATTATATTCATCCTTACAAACAATTAGTTGATCAATTTTATCCAAACAATCATACTGCTTTAATTTGTGAACAAGTATTAAAAGCGGCTATATACGAATTATCAGAAAATCAATGGTAATTAAAACAAATTTGAAAATTTTATCAAATAAACAAAAAAAATCACTCATCCACATGAACACAGATAAGTGGATGTCAGGGAGGTGGCAGTGTGAGTACAGACACCACTGAAAAACGATTCCAGAATGATATTATCAATCATCTGGAAAGTACGGGTTATGTTCGTCGAAATAGTATCCGGAATTATAATAAGGTAATGTGTTTGGATCCTGAGTTAACTCTCCAGTTTGTAAGGGATACTCAGCCCAAGGAATGGAAGAAATTCAAACGGGCGTACGGTGAGAAAGCTGAAGAGAAGTTCTTCTACCGTCTGATAAACGAGATTGATAATAAAGGCACCATCCATGTTCTGCGTAATGGATTCCGGGATACTGGAGCTTACTTTGATCTATTCTATCCTCAACCCAACAATAACCGCAATCCCGACCTTTTTGTGAAGTTTTCTTCTAATATATTCTCGGTTATTGATGAACTGGAATATCAGGATCGTGAAAGTGGAAATCGTATTGATTTAGTGATTTTTATTAATGGTTTGCCCATTCTGACCATTGAACTGAAGGACAGTTTCAGTCAGGGTGTGGAAAATGCCATGAAACAGTATATGTATGATCGTGACCCACGGGAGAAGTTATTCCAGCACTGCCTGGTTCATTTTGCAATGAGTGACCAGAAGATCTACATGGCCACCAAACTAAAAGGGCCCCAAACCCGGTTTTTACCCTTCAACAAGGGACTGGAAAACCCGGAAGTCCGCAAAGACTACAAAACCTGCTACCTCTACAACGACATCCTGCAGGTGAACAAACTCTCCAACCTCATATCCAACTTCATCTACATTGAAAAGGATGAAAAAACCAAGAAAGAAACCCCCATTTTCCCCAGATATCATCAACTGGACTGTGTGAACCTGCTACTGGCCGACTGCAAGCCGGGTAAGAATTACCTCATAGAACACAGTGCTGGTAGTGGTAAGAGTAAAACTATTGCCTGGCTGGCCCATGGGCTCATCAAGAAGTTCGACCCCTGCGATGAACGGGTTTATGACATGGTAATCGTGGTTTCCGACCGGAAAGTAATTGACAAACAACTCCAGGAACAGGTTAAAGCCATAGAAAAAAGGAAAGGAACAGTTGAAGTTATTGATAAGGACTCCAAACAGTTAGGTGAAGCCCTCCAGACTGGGAGCAATATCGTGGTTACCACCCTCCACAAATTCCCCTTCATCCTGGAGGAAGTAAGGGATATGGAACTACGAAACTATGCAGTTATAATTGACGAGGCCCACAGTAGCCAGACTGGTACCCTATCAAGGAAGATGAAACAGGTACTCACCACCAACAGCCTGGAAGAAGCAGAATTACTGGACGATGTGGATGATGAGGTGGAAGAAGAACTTTTAAGGGAAGTTGAATCCTTCCGCAACCTGCAAAATATCAGTTTTTTCGCCTTCACTGCCACTCCCAAGGGTAAAACCCTGGAAATGTTCGGAACCATGGACGATCTCGGTGAATTCTGGCCATTTCACACGTACACCATGGAACAAGCCATAAAAGAAGGCTTCATACTGGATGTTTTAAAGTATTATTTAACTTATCAAACCTATTTCAATCTGGTTAAGACCATTGAGGATGATCCAGAGTTTGAGGAGAGGAAGGCCAAAAGGGTTCTCAGGAAATTCGTGGAGGAACATCGCCATGCCATCCGCCTTAAAACAGAGATCATGGTGGACCACTTCATGAACTCCACCCGAAACAAGATCAAGGGCCAGGCACGAGCCATGCTAGTTACAAGATCCAGATTACATGCAGTACTCTATAAACAGGAATTTGATAAGTACATCAAAAAAAGTGGTTATCCCATCAAGACCCTGGTGGCATTCACTGGTGAGGTTAAGCATGATGAGAAAAGTTACACTGAAAACTCCATGAATGACATTCCCAAGAATAAAACCATTGAAAATGCCTTTGTGGAGGATCCCTACCGGATTTTAATTGTGGCCAACAAGTATCAAACTGGATTTGACCAGCCACTCCTGCACACCATGTACGTGGATAAATCATTAAACGGTGTTGCAGCAGTTCAAACCCTAAGCAGAGTAAACCGGATAGCCGATAACAAGAGTGACACACTCATCCTGGACTTTGCCAATGAAACAGATACCATCCTAAAATCATTTGAACCCTACTACAAGGCCACCTACTTGGAGGAAGGCACTGATCCTCATAAACTGTATGAATTACAGGATAAACTCCTCGATTATCGGATATTCGACATGGACGAAGTTGATGAATTTGTCAATGCCTATATGAAGGGTTCCAAGCAGCCAGAACTTCATTACATTTTGGATCAGGTTAAAAAGGAATTTGTATTGCTGGAAGATGAAAGTCAGGTAGGTTTTAAGAAGGCTCTGTGGAGATACCAGAATATTTATTCGTTTTTATCCCAGTTAATGCCATTTAGTGATGTGAACTTGGAAAAACTCTTTATCTTTAACAAATACTTGATTAAGAAACTTCCAACCATTAATGGCCCTATACCTTTCAGTGTTCTTGAGGATGTGGATATGGATTCATATAAGGTAGTGGATAAAGGTGAAGCCTATTTTGATTTAAATGGTGGTGAAGGATTAAAACCACCTTCAGCTGGGGATACTGGAACCAGAGAAGAAGAAAAAGAAAAACTTTCTCAAATCATTCAAGATTTAAATGATGCTTTTGGCACGGACTTCACAGATGATGACCGAGTATTCTTAGAGCGGGTAAAAGATAACCTTCTGGGGAATGATGAACTGGTTAAGAAAATGGAACACAATTCTCCGGAGAATGTTCGGGCTGTTTTTGATAAATATTTCAACCAGGAAATGACCGGACTTTTAAAGAGTAATATGGATTTCTATAAGCGAGTGGCTGATAATGAGAAATTAAGGGATAAATTGAAGATTGCTTTGTTTGATTTGCTTTATGAGGATTTTAATCAGGAATAAAAATTTTTCATCTGAATTATGGATCATGTGTAAAATCACATGAACTGCGAGACTACTTAAATCTAGAATCTATAGGGGTATAATTTATTCAATGCAAGTCTTCCGTGGATGATCGAGATAATGTTTTAGTGTGGTCACGTTTACATGTAATCGACTTTGTTCATTCGGTGGAAGCGCAGATCTATCAAATCTTTTCTTATTTGATAACATACTCATTTCTATAATAGCTTCCATGGATCTAACCCCATGTTCATATTTAGGAACTTCAATTAATGCGTTTAGAACAGAATTATCAATATGAGCTTCTTTTCTACCGTTTGAACATTTAAAAATGTTTTTTGCATTTTTTTCGAGAATATTTCTTAAAACAAATGCTCTTCGTATCATATAATGATTATCTTCTTCTTCTGAAGGATATATCCTAATTTTGGGTGGGTATACCCTTATTTTCAAAATATTTCTTAATTTGATATTAAGGTATTTACCTTCATTGGAGTATTTTTTATTCCTACCTGGTTTTTTATTGATACCTTCTATGTCCACATGCCCCCTCAATCTACTTACAAAATCAGAACCTTTATCCTTAGTTTTATCTTTGTTAAATTCATCAAAAGTTTTTTTAGTACCTCCCGCGAATACAAAAATACATTTACCTATAGGGTGAATTGTATCCCCTGTTTTAAATTTTCCGTCATTCATTGGGGCTAAAAAATATTTTAACCAAGCAAAATTGTCTCCATTAAGTTTAGAATCAAATTCATCAAAAAAAACCAATGGTATTTTACCATCTAAAACAGTGCTCTGAACAATATGGAAAGCATTAAACAAATCTTTCGGTGATTGAAATTGGGATAGATTAAATTCTAATGGTTCGATATCTTTTCTAATAGTTTTAGCAATTTGTTTAACAGCAAACGATTTACCAGTTCCAGGAGGTCCAAAAACAGCTATAGATAATGGAATATTCGTTTTTTTATGTATATATTCATTTATAAGATTTTTAATGCTTTGAAAACTTTCAATTTCACTCCGGTCTGCAGTACTTAATTTATTGAACTTGGCGATTGGCACTCTCAAATTATCGCTTTCACCATATCTTACTATTTGACATGCAGTTTGATAGATTTTGTCCTGATCTGTACCTATGATATTGTCAATTATTTTCCAACCCTCTTTTTCATATGTACATTGTTCGATCGACTTAAATTCAGGACCTTCAATTACATTTTGGATGTTTTTAAATGGATAATTCATCTTTTTATAATTTACCGAAATTTCATTTCTTTTAATAAAACCAATTTTTTGAATTTCACGGCAAGCAACAATCCCTTTTTTAATTCCATTTTCCAAAATTTGATCCTTCTGATATTCATGTATTAATCCTGAAACAAAAGCACTGCCAAAACCTTGCATTTTACCCGGATATTTTTGTTCAATATCTCCTTCAAAAAATTTTGGATCGAAAAATAAGGTGTATTTTTTCATACTGTTATTGTTCTGATAAAGTATTGCACCGTCTACTCCAAATCTAACAATCAAATTTTGACAATCATAAAGTTTCTTAAGCATTAACACATCAGAATTTTGGTCTTTATTATTTTCAATTTTTTCTGGAATTTTTTCCATTTCTTTCAAAAAATCATAGGCAGTCCTTTCCCATGATAAACTCCTACTAATACGTAAACCACTGTTACGCAAATCTTCAGCAGTTATAATAACAATTAAATTATTTTTATCTTCTATTTTGTCCCAAACCTTAGATATATCTTCATAAGACAAAAATCTGCTTATTTTGTGAATAAAATATGTATCTGGCCCAATACATTTTTCGATTTGGTTCCAAGAATTTTCATATTCTTTGCCACGGAATCTATTTCCAGAATCATCAACTATTACGATAATTCGGGCATGTCCCTCAAAATTATGGAAGTTTAATGCAGGTATTTCGACATTTTCTGGACCTCTAAAACCAAAAAACTGTTTAACTCGATAGGGCTCTGGATTTTCTTTTGTTTTATCATACCTTTCCAATACACACATGGAATTCAGTATTTTTGAACTAGAACAAATTTTTTTATGTGTAATTATATTATCATAATTAAATGACAATCTAAGAATGTCCGCAAGAAGTAAAGCCCCTCCATTTAAAGATTCAATGTTATATTGATCATAACCTTCTCTCCAGTTTTCTTGTGAATGTTTATCATCATCTTCCCAATGTAACCAATCTAAGGTCACATCTCCCGCAACAATGATTTTATCTTTTTCAGAGGATTTTTCAGTCCGTTCAGATTCTTTAGACATAAGCACACCTATGATATCTGTCAAATGTACGAATGATCATCTTTTAAAATAAATATTACTTATATATTTCCTATTATGTTTAAAATAAAATATAGATCTATAATTTTCAATGATATAACTCAAAATATATCACAAATTAAACGATTATGAATAAGAAGATAAGTACTTACTGTATTTAAAGGTAGTATTATAAATTTGTCCAATTAAACTCCTTACTAGATAAGATAGGGGATAAAGTTCTCATTTAATACTTTGCAACTTTTGGGGAGATTGTGAAGAAACCTTAAGTAAGGTAATCTCCGATAAAAATTATATCTGGACCAAGGACCATGTGAAAAACTACATGACTGATGCTAACCTGAAAGAAGAGGTTTCTCTTGAGGGAATGAAACCAGTTTTGAGTGATTCTAAATTTAAAACAATAATTAAACAGTTAAAATAGTTAGGGGGAATTCAAATTAAAAAAATGTGGATGGTAAGAGCAGGCGAAGGAGCTTTTTTAATTGACCGTTTTAAAAATGAAAATAAAGTTGTGATAGGATGGGAAATAGGCGATCTGACAAATGTTAAAAATCTGGATGAAATCAAAAATTTGTTAAGAGAACATTCAGACTGGAAAGATGGTCAAATAAACATTGCAGCATCTCAGATCAGTAAATTTCGTTTTGATTTTAAAAAAAATGACTATGTGATTTCTTATGACCCACAAGAACGTGTATATTTAGTGGGTGAACTCTCGTCAGACTATATGTACGATGATAAGTTTTATCCAGATAATCCTTTGGAATATTGTGATGTAAGACTGGTAAATTGGTTAGGAACTGTAAATCGAGATGATCTTTCCACTTCCACCAAAAATACATTAGGGGCCATATCCACAATATTCAAAATTAATCCCACTGCATCCAAAGAGATTCTCGATGCTCTTAAGGGAATTAAACACTCTGAAGGGGAAGAAGCGGAAGATGAGGAACTAATCAGTTTAAAACAGGATATATTAGCTAAATCCCAGGAATTTATCAAAGATAAAATGTTAGATCTTGGTTGGGAAGAAATGCAGGAGTTAGTTGCCGGTGTGCTTAGAGCAATGGGCTACAAGACAATAGTATCTTCCAAAGGACCAGATCGTGGCCGTGACATTTTAGCTTCGCCAGACGGTCTGGGACTAAGTGAACCACGAATAGTAGTTGAAGTAAAACATAGGAAAGGTCAAATGGGATCTCCTGAGATTAGGAGCTTTACTGGTGGTTTAAGACCTGGTGATAAAGGTTTGTATGTATCTACAGGAGGATACAGTAAAGAGGCAAAGTATGAAGGTGAAAGATCTAATAATCCAGTCACACTCGTAGATGCAGACATGCTCGTCAGCCTAATAATCCAGTACTATGATAAGTTTGATACTGATGCAAGGTCTTTAATTCCTTTGACTAAGATTTATTGGCCAACTTAACTTAATTATCAGGGGATTAAGCTGGTGTTTGATGAATTAAATCAACTAAAAACAAATAATCTCAAAAGGGCCCATAGCTCTTTTTTAGGATAGAGGATTTCAAAGGATTTTCCATCATCTTTTCCTACAGGGTGGAATTTCTCGCAACTATAGCCATAACAGTATTATAAAATAAAAATCATTAGTATGTAAAGATAAATTAGGGGGATGTAAATTATGGACAACAACCAAAAAAACTTTGTTTTGTATATATTGGGAGTAGTAGGGCTTTTAATTTTGCTTGGAGGAATATTTGGTCTTTATGATTGGAAATATGGCGTAATTATAGCTGTAGTAATCTGGGTAATAGGCGGTGCTTACCGAACGTACTTTGGTGTCCCCTCTAACAGATAGAAGTCTAAAATTTTAAATCTATTTTATCTCTTTTTTTCACAAGTAAAAATAGCAGTAACCCTTGCATTTTACGTAATTATTTTTCCCTTAATTTTTTTGATCTTAGGAAATGACTATGGTAAATTTCTAAATTTCTTATTTTCAGAATTATGGAGAATTTATCCCTAAAATTACAAACTAATTCACGAGTTGCAAGAATATATCTAAATGGACAAAAAATGTAACCTTTTTTAATTCAACAGATCACAAATATTAAATATTGAAAAGTGTATTTCAATTAAATAAGGAGAATTTCTATAAACACTTCGGTATTTGGTTTTAATCTAAGTGTATAGATTATTTAAATGTGTTTTTATAGAATTTGCCATGTTTAATATGGTATTTTTGAGTATAGGAATATTCGAAAATTGTCGATGAAATATTTGTCAATCGATGACTATACTCATGTAAAACGTTTGGGTGATAAGTTAAACTTTCATTGATTGGGAAACCTTAATCGATGGGGGAATTTTCTTCTCAACCAGATAAACCGTTGAAATTAAGTAAATTTAGAGGGATTTAATTGATAAGCGTAGGTAAAAAAGTAAAAAATGTAAAATTAGGATTTGAAGGTGTTGTGGTTGATAAGAAAGAACGAATACATCCACATAAGGTCTACTTTGAACAAAAAATGACCATAACTCCACCTGCAACTGATGGATCATGGTATACCAAGATGTATCTAGTTAAAAATCCTACCGAAGGTAGTATGTGGTTTGAGGAAAAAAGCTTAATTGAAATATAATCTGTTTTTTTTAAAAGATTAAAACACTTAAAGCTGGTAAAGGTCTTATCTCAGATGGTAATTTTATCATTTCTTTCTTTTTTTATTTTGTCATTCATATTCATTGAATAATAATCAATTTTGATAAGGTTGTTAAAAAGCCTTCAAGCAGGGTATTTTACTTCCTTCTCTTAATATGAGTGATTTTTAAACAAAGTAAAATCAGATCTTATCCTAAATAAAGGAGAAAGTCACCAGTGGGATATAAATTACATTTCCCTCTTTTTTAATTTTACTGGTCGTATTGGAGATTACAATTCCATATTCAGATTTATATCTGGTAATGGCCCGGTTTATCTGGGTTCTATCTTTTTCTCCAACACCCACCTCAACCGGTATCACACCATCATCTGCAGTCTGAAGCAGGAAATCAACACCTTTATTGGCGGGGTCATAAAAAATACCTAAAGGCCTGTGGACTGTTTCTTTCATTCTGAAAAAATAGGACGCAACCAGACTTTCAGCTAAAACTCCCAATAATTTCCTATCCCTTCTATTGTATTTACCTAACTTGAATCTTATAGCTGCATTCACTGTTGGAGACAGGAAATAATATTTCCAGGATTTTCTAACCACTTTCCCGGCAGTACCATAGGGTTTTACACTGAAAACCAGGTGTGTCAGCTCCAGTATGTTAAGTATTTCCCGGATTAATCGGGGGGATTTTCCCAGTTTAGTGGCTAGTTTTGCATCAGAAGTTCCACCTGGATCCTGCAGAGCTAAAAATGTGATAACACGGGAAATAACAGACCTTGATTCTGTATTAAAAGATTTTAGGGAAAAAACATCCTTTTCCACCACCCGGTTAACAATGGTAAAAACCCTTTCATAGACTTCGTTTCTTTCCATATTCAAAGCAAAAGGAAAGTCCAGGCATAATAAAAAGTTTTCCCACTCTTTCTCCACAGGTTTACTTAAAACCAGCAGATTTTTCTTCATCTCATTTTCTTTTCTGGATGCTCCTTCTACGGAGCTGTCATCACCCTTAAAAATTAAATCCATTAAACTGCTGGAAAAATCATCTGGTGGGTTGATATTATTTTTCAACAGGTTATATTCCCCGAAATTCATGGGAAATACTGGTTCTTTTTCAATTCTTCGTGCAGCATCCACATTCATCTCCAAACTCAGTGCTGAAGAACCAGTGAAAATAAGGAATATTTTCTTGCTCTGGTCATAGAATATCTTACCGGTCCTGGACCATTCTTTATCATAGTGAGATTCATCCAGGAAAATAAACAGTTCTTTTTCCAGATATACCGGTGAAGTTTCATGAACTTCACCAACGAACACATCTATTGCTTCAAAAATTCCAGTCCCTAAATAGGTGCTTAACTCATCAACTGAAAGGTAAAGGATCCTATCTGAATCTACGCCTTTTTCTTTTTTCAAATATTCATAAATCTGGAATAAAATCGTTGTCTTCCCAACACCCCTTAATCCTGGCATAATAAGAAATCTATTTTCAACATAACCATCTAAAAACTCATCAACGTACTTTTTAACCTGAAAATATGTTTTTCTATGTTCAAAAGGAACATTCCCTGCCCGGGTACTATCCTGTGATAACTTTTCTGCCTCAGCTAACTTTGCAAAGACATAATTTAACATATCTTCAGAATTCATGGGAGATTCACCTATATCCATTTGAGTTAAATAAGATCTTTATATATTTCTGTATATAATTTTATGCCATTTTTATATATTTTTGTATATATCTATTTATATATAATTATTTATTTTTATATACATCCAGATCACAAACTATACTGTAGGTTGAGGAAATTAACTTACTCATTACTGGATGAGTGAAAATAATCTACACTATTTCTTATAAAAATACAGGAAACCATTGGTATTGTTACTGAAAATGAGAATCTTGGAACAGAATAAAATATCCAGAAGATTTCATGTGGCCTTATCCCATTCATTTTTTTATTATTAGATTACCTCCAGATCCTTAGATTACATCCTGATCCCCGGTCAAAAATTCTTAATAGTACTAAGTTCTACAAAGTGGAATTTCACTTATTGTAAAAATTCAGTAAAAAAGCAGTACAAACAAATAAAAATTTTTAATAAAAACCTGGAACTAATAAATAAATGTTAGAAATATTAAAAAGCTGATATTTTTCTTTGAAAAAATTAGTGTGAAATATTAGTAAGGAAGTTCTGGATTAGTAAGAAAGCTTTGATTAGTAAGGAAACTCTGGATAAAACACGAAATTCTACATTCTTTGAATTGAACGTGAAAGTAAGAGAGTGAAATTATGAATAAAAAAGGCAAAATGACGGCTAGTGGTGGTACTACAAACCTTGAATGGTGGCCCAATCGGTTGAATCTTGATATCTTACGCCAGCATTCAGAAAAATCCAATCCAATGGATGAAAGTTACAGCTACCCTCGTGAATTTGAGAGTCTAGACCTGGAGGCGGTGAAGAAGGACCTCTATGAACTCATGACTGATTCACAGGAATGGTGGCCTGCAGACTTTGGCCACTACGGGCCCCTCTTCATCCGTATGGCCTGGCACAGCGCCGGAACCTACCGTGTGGGAGACGGCCGTGGAGGTGGAGGTCATGGTAACCAGCGTTTAGCACCTTTAAGCAGCTGGCCCGACAACACCAACCTGGACAAGGCCCGCCGGCTACTCTGGCCCCTCAAACAAAAATGCGGCCGGAAAATTTCCTGGGCTGATCTGATGATCCTGGCTGGAAACGTGGCCCTGGAATCCATGGGTTTTGAGATCTTCGGCTTCGGTGGAGGACGTGAGGATATCTGGGAACCGGAAAAGGACATCTACTGGGGTTCCGAGAAGGAATGGCTGGGCGGAGAACGCCACGAAAAGGGCAGTGACCTGGACAAACCACTGGCTGCCATTGAAATGGGGTTAATCTACGTAAACCCCGAAGGACCTGATGGTAAACCAGACCCCCTTGCTGCAGCAGATGATATCAGGGAGAGTTTTGCCCGTATGGCCATGAACGATGAGGAAACAGTGGCCCTCATTGCCGGTGGACATGCCTTCGGTAAAACCCATGGTGCCGGGGACCCCAAGTATGTGGGACCCGAACCAGAGGCTGCACCAATCGAAGAACAGGGCCTGGGCTGGAAGAGCAGCTACAAAACAGGGAAAGGAAACGACACCATCACCGGAGGCCCGGAAGTTATCTGGACCAACACACCCACTGCCTGGGACAACAACTTCTTCCGGATCCTGTTCGAATCCGAATGGGAGCTTGAAAAGAGCCCGGCAGGTGCCTACCAGTGGAAACCCAAAGGTGGTGCAGGTAAAGATACGGTACCCGATCCCCACGACCCCGGAAAACGCCGCACTCCGGGTATGTTAACCACGGATCTCTCGTTACGTTTTGACCCGGAATACGAGAAGATCTCAAGGCGTTTCTATGAGAACCCGGATGAACTTGCCAATGCATTTGCCAGGGCCTGGTTCAAATTAACCCACCGGGACATGGGCCCCAAAACCCGTTACCTCGGCCCGGAAGTACCAGACGAGGACCTCATCTGGCAGGACCCCATACCTCCAGTGGACCATGAGCTCGTGAATGAAGAGGACATCCAGAACCTCAAGGACAAAATACTGGCTTCAGATCTCTCCGTACAAGAGCTGGTCGCCACTGCCTGGGCATCAGCATCCACCTTCCGTGGTTCAGACAAGCGTGGAGGTGCCAATGGTGCCCGAATCCGCCTGGCACCACAGAAGGACTGGGAAGTCAACCAGCCAGACCAGCTGAAGAAATTGCTCAAAACCCTGGAAGGCATCCAGAGCAAGTTCAACCAGGCGCGATCCGGTAACAAGAAGGTTTCAATGGCTGACCTCATTGTACTGGCAGGTTGTGCTGGTATTGAACAGGCTGCCAGAAATGCAGGCCAAG
Source organism: uncultured Methanobacterium sp. (assembly GCF_963666025.1). Taxonomy (NCBI): domain Archaea; kingdom Methanobacteriati; phylum Methanobacteriota; class Methanobacteria; order Methanobacteriales; family Methanobacteriaceae; genus Methanobacterium; species uncultured Methanobacterium sp. The sequence goes on from NZ_OY762552.1 coordinate 1,890,184, forward strand.
AGGTGACTGTGCCTTTCACGCCTGGAAGAATGGATGCCCTGGAGGAGCAGACTGATGCAGATTCCTTTGCGGTGCTTGAACCGGTTGCCGATGGTTTCAGGAACTACCAGATGATGCAAACCGAAGAAAGAGCAGAGGAGTTACTGGTGGATAGAGCTCAACTTTTAACCCTGACCATTCCAGAGATGACAGTCTTAATTGGTGGTTTAAGAGTCCTGGATGCCAACTTCAAACAGTCACCCCACGGAGTCTTCACCCAGACACCAGGGGCACTTACCAATGATTTCTTCGTGAACCTGCTGGACATGCAAACCGAATGGAAGGCAACCGAAGATGAAAACGTGTTTGAGGGAAGTGATAGAGAAACTGGCAAATCCAAATGGACTGCTACTCGTGTGGACCTCGTCTTTGGTTCAAACTCTGAACTCAGGGCAGTGGCAGAAGTTTACGCATCTGCTGATGCCCAGGATAAGTTCCTCAAAGACTTTGTAAGGGCCTGGGATAAGGTTATGAACCTGGACCGGTTCGACCTGGTCTGATTTGGGTTTACCCCCCAACTAGACACCAAACTTTTTTTTATTATTTGGTAATGAAAACCAGAACTCTGTATTGGATAAAGTGAATATTTTTTCAGGGGCTTAAGTGAGTATTTTTTTTCAAGTGCTATTAATTGATATTTTTTTAATTGGAGAGTTGTATTTTTCACAGGGTCATAAGGTGATCCCCAGTGTAAATATAACCATCATCACCAGGAAGGTGTTGGCCACAGGGTCAGTTAAACTGGTGGATAATGGTATGACTATGTTATCCGGGTCAAGGCCTTTCCTGTAAGACATGGCGTTAAGGTAGAATGCAATTAGTAGCATGAATGGTGTGAGCATTAACCCGGCTGAGGTGCTGATGAAGATCATCTTACCCAGGGCAATGGATTCAGCACCGGTAAGGAATGACCCCATGTAAGCTAAAACACCTATTAATGGGTAAATGATCACAGCCAGAATTATGATTATGGCAAAATTCCTCAAGGCTCCACCGGAAGGTCTTAAAGAAGACTCTATGGAACCAATGTGTAATCCTGAGGATAACCTGGCCCCCAGTATACTCACCAGATCCCCACTTTCTCCAGAAAACAGTGGTACCAGTGCCAGGATACTGGGGTTACTTAAAATGGTGGAGAAACTACCATTCAAAATGGTACCTGCAGTGGTTCCAAAGATTGAGGATAAAAACAGGGTGGGTGTGCTGTGAATAATTATCTTCTTCAGGTGAGTTCCCCTTTTTATTCCATAGACAAAGCCCATGATTCCAATTATGATAAATAGGATAAAGAGAACTGTTTCCACATACCCATTCCTTATGGCCAGGAGTATATAAACTGCGAGTAAAATGGAAGGAATGGTAAAAAGATCCCCGGAAGCTGCAATTAAGGGTGTGGTTACATTATCCGGGTCCCATCCATTTTCATAACTTTTAATGGAAATAAGGATGGTGGCAGGTAGAAGCAGTGCCCCTGAAAATATCCCACCCAGAACCGAGATGACTGTGAATTCTGCAAGACTGATACTACTAAATCCAAGTAGCATGCAGAAAGCTTTAGCTGCAAATGCCAGAAAAATCGACATTATAATGGTTAAAATCATGGCAGAGGCGATGTTCTGGTTTAGGATAGGTGACCTTTTCAGTTCTGGGGTTAAAGTACCAATATGGAGGTTGGAACCTAACCGTGACCCCAGTGCACCGAATATGTTTCCCCGCATCCCAATTGCACCTGGAATTAGTACAAGAAGGCCAGGTAACATTTCCAGGGTACCGGTCATACCACTTAAAAGTATACCTGCAATGAGATCACCAATGGCACATATAAAAAGAGCAGTGAATGTTTCCCCTAATACCCGTGAAACATCACGGAAAAAGCTATTGATCTTACCGCTAATGATGAATGGTATCTTTAGAATTTTCAGAGACCTTTTTGAAACTAGGACTGCTAAGTTTACCATCCAATCCAGAATGATATGGGTATATCCGCCAATCCTCTTCAGTAGTTTCTCCGTCCATTTCACCTAACCACCCAATGAATAAAGTACGGGCTGACCATACTATGAATGAGCCATGTAAACGTTCAATATCGATGGTTCTACCGATATTAATATTATTTTCAAACATTTCTATCATTTAAAGCGTTGGAAGATCTTCTTTAACCCTTTCCATTACTATCATTTCTGTCAAGTCTTCAACACCGTCAATTGAACGGATTTTTGAATTGATCAACTGATTCAAGTCCTCAATGCTTTTAACCCAGACTTTTATCAGGATATCATATTCTCCAGATACACTGTAAACTTCTGACACTTTTTCAAGCCTTGAAAGTTCCTCTTTAACTAATTCATGCCTTTCAGACTCGGTCTGAATGATGATTATGGAGGTTATTTCAAGGCCAACTTTCTGCCAGTCTGGTATCAGAGTGTAACGTTTTATAACGTCAGTTTCCAATTTTTTGAGCCTGTTAGATATGGTTGCATCTGGAATATCAATCTCTTTTGACATTTGAGATATGGTAATCCTTGAATTTTTAATTAAAGAACGGAGTATAGCTAAATCTACATCATCCATTTTTTCCAACACCTTTCAAATTCCAAATTAAGTTATACTCATATTTACTTATAAAGATTTGGGTAGATTACCAAAAATATTCAAAAAAATGAGTATTTTTCTAAGTTTACATCCTTAGTTTAGAAAATTTCTCAAATATGCATGAATTCATGGTAAAATCAAATAAGCAGATTAAATAAGTTTTAATCAATTTAAAGTGATAATATACATTAAAATAGGCTTTAGAGAAATTAATTAAGTTAAAAAAAGTAAAATTTTTAATTTAGGATCAAATAAGCTTAAACTGGTAACCGAAAAAGGTTAGATTTTTAGTTTATTCTTCTGCATAATCTTCGTATTCCAGATCTTCTAGCTTGGTTTCCCCATTTGCAAGTTGTATAAGTAGAGATCCGCCGGTTTCATTCCCCTTTGCTATTAATGAATCTCCTGCTGAGATCATGGTGTTCCTATCAGGACCATAAATCCAGGATTCCTGCCGCCTTATGGCAATAACAGTCATACCAGTTCTGGTAGCAAGTAAAAGCTCGCCTAAAGATTTATCAATTAATTCTGAACCTTCAGCAATTTTAACCCTCATTATAACTTCATCAGACTCTTCCATAACCATTTTAAATACTGGATGTGGTTTCATGTCTTTTAAAACAAGGTCTGCTATATCTTTTGCTGAGTCAGCGATGGTTTCTGCAGCTTCCCCCACTTCAAGAAGAGCGGTTAATTTTTCTGCATCCTCTACTGTCCTTGCAGCGAGGAGTGACTCTTTTTTGATCTGATAGTTAAGTCTGTTAACTTTGTTTTCTAGTTTTATAACTTCCTCTGCCGCGTCTTTACTGTTAAAAAGCAGTGCAGAATAAGCTAAATCAACCATTAATTCGGACATATTCTTCATTTCAATTAAAATGTCCTTAATACTTTTAGGCACCTTTCATCCTCCAAATATATCTAAGTTTAATAAACTATAATATGAATACTTTAAAAATCTTTTCATAACAACTGATCTCTAGTAATTCCTCTCAAATATAGTTATATTATTTTTGCATGGCTTAATTTAATGGTCCTTATTGGTTTGGTGTGTCTCAAATGATTACATTCCCCACCTAGGTTCACCAAGGGTGATAAAATGTATGCGAGTGGGAGATGGAAAGCATAGATAATGAAAACTTCCGCTTTAAGACATTGCTTCCTCACTAGATGCATCCCCAAATATTATTATTCATAAAAAAACAACTTATAGTAAGGGGGTTGAAAAAAATGGAAAGTTTTGGTAAGAATGATATTTTAAAGCTGGCAGGATCCTTTTTAATTGTTATTATTTTTGCAGCCATAGGTAGCCTGGCTACCTTTTCTCAAATACCAACCTGGTATGCGACTCTAATTAGGCCAGAATGGGCACCACCAAACTGGGTGTTCCCAGTGGTCTGGACTACTCTTTACATCTTAATGGCCCTTGCATTATTCCTGGTCTGGAAGAAAGGTCTGGAAACCAAACCCGCAAAAGTGGCAGTAGCCGTATTTTTAGTGCAACTGGCCCTAAACGCCCTATGGTCGGTGGTATTCTTCGGACTCCATTCCATTGTAGGGGGATTGGGACTGATAGTAATGCTGTGGGTATTAATACTGGCCAACATCATTGTATTCTACCGAATATCCAAATGGGCCGGTATATTCCTCATACCCTACATAATATGGGTGACAATAGCCAGTTACCTCAATTACACGGTTTACATCCTAAATCCATAGTTTAATACATGAAAACTAGGGTTACAATTAATCAATACCCTAATATTCTTTTTTTATTGAGTTGGTTTTTTGATTCTAAATTTGGTGAATTGTTGAATTAACAGTGTGGTTAAGTTTAAAAATCAGAATCCATATAATTCTAGCACAAAATAAAAAAAAGAGAAAGATATGAATAATATGGAACCTGTACCCATAAAATCCCCTCTTAAGGGGGAGTGGATGGTCTTAAATAGCCCTGGCACCAAAGTTCCCAGTCATGGTACTCATTCTTTTGCAACAACCTATGCCTACGACCTCATGCAGGTTGACTGGACCAAAAAACCGGTTAAATTCCACAGGAAAAGTACTCTGGATCATATTTTAGGCAGAGTGCATTTGAATGATTGTTACGCTTACGGAAAACCTATTTCTGCACCCATTTCTGGCAGGGTAGTTGAAGCCCTTGACGGATACCCTGAACGCGACCCGGTACAGCCACTCCGTGATATTTCAGTGGCCTTCAAGAATGCCTGGTTTTTTAATCCCCGCAAACATAACATCCAGGATATTGCCGGTAATTTCGTTATAATTCAAGGTGACCAAGCATGGGATGGAGTGTGGGCATTTCTGGGTCATATGAAAACTGGTTCGGTAAAAGTAAAAAACGGCGAGACAATCGAATCAGGTGATCTCATCGGGAATGTGGGACATTCCGGTAACTCTACAGCTCCTCACCTTCATTTCCAGCTTATGGATGGTCCTGATGCAACCACTGCCCGGGGTATTCCCTGTTGTTTTGCTGAATATGAATTATGCCAGGATAAACACTGGATTAAGGTAGAAAAGGGAATACCAAAAAACGAGGATAGGATTCGTTTCTAGTGACAGGATTTACAGGATTTGTTTTAATGGTGGGATTTGTTTATGGACAGGATTTGTTTTTAATGTTTTCCTAGTGGGATATTTGTCTGGAAAAACTCGCATGATATGTGAAAAAGGACATGTGAAAACATTACTTACATCTGGACACGGGATCATTTCTGGTTAGATTTCATTTATGGTTGATGTCGTGATGGAATTGTTAGTTAATTTTATATGTAATGATTAATAATGTTAAATTGATTATCATGTTTTATCATGATAAATTAATCAGTTTGTAAGTGATGTGTTATGTTAAGAATAAAAGGAATATACGAACTCCCTCATGAAGAAGATGGATTCAGAATCTTAATTGATGAATCCTGGCCTAAAAACTTATCCCGAGAAGAAGCTCAAGTTGATTTATGGCTTAAAGATATATCCCCTCCAGATCAACCCCAATGGGAGGATGGGGATCGTATACTCTCTGTTAGTGTTGAAGGGGAAAATCCTGAGGAACTTTGGAGGCAAACTGCCCTAAAACTTATCAGGGATACTGAAAAAGAGAAAGGGACTGTCACCTTTTTATGCTCCACTCTCCAGAGCATAAGACAGTTGCAGTTTTAAACCAGTCACAGTTTAAATCACTCCCAGTTTTAAAGATACTCCCTTTCAAATCCTTACTTTTTTTATCAGGAGACTTTAAAGGTGTGGTAATTATTCATTACTTATCATTCCCTCTACCTCAACTGCCTTGACATTCATTCATCATAGTAATCTTCACCAAGGTGTTTAGTGAATCCTTGGAAAGTAAGCTCTGTGAATGAAAGTGAAGCTCCTATGATAACTAAAAAATTCGTTCTCCTGGACATTGATTACATCACCCGAAATCAGGAACCCGTCATAAGGCTGTTCGGTAAGCTCCTGGGAGAAAATGAAGAAGGACACATCATAGTTCTGGATAAGAGCTTCAAACCTTACATCTATGTTGTTCCTTCTGATCCTTCCCACATCGATGACTGCACACGTCAGTTAAGCGATTTAAATCTTCTCTCGGTGGAACAAGTAAGTAAAAATGATATGGGTGAATTGAAAGAGGTCCTGAAAGTGACCTTTAAACATCCTCAGGATATTCCTAAACTCAGGGATAAAATATTGAATTTGAAGTCTGTGAAGGAAATTAAAGAACATGATATTCCATTTTACCGCAGATATCTCATAGATCACGGGCTTTTCCCCTTAAATGTGGTTGAAGTTCAGGGTAAAGTCTTAAATTCAGCCCGATCTTCACGGGGATCACAAGGACATGGATCACAGGGATTACAGGGACCAACCAAAACAGGAGGTCCAGAGAAAAGTCCCACTCCAAAACCCTGTATCTTCCAAGTGGAAAAGTCCCCCACCCCTCTGGAATCCAGTTTACCTGACCTCACATTTTTGAGTTTTGATATCGAAGTCTACAACCCCCGGGGTATGCCTCAATCCGACCTGGATCCCATTATCCTGATTAGTTTCTCCAGTAACCATGGCTTCAGGAAAGTTATATCCACCAAAAATACTCCAGATTCCTCCGACCTCAACGGTTCACCCCTAGACTTTGTGGAAGTAGTGGCCAATGAAAAGGAATTACTGGAGAAATTCGTGGAAACTGTGCAATCAGAAAACCCGGATGTCATTCTGGGCTACAATTCTGATTCCTTTGACTTCCCCTATATCTGTGACCGGGCAGCTAAACTGGGGGTGCCTCTTAAGCTGGGAATAGATGGATCATCACCCAAGTTCACCAGAATAGGTTTCAGCAACTCCGCAATGATCAGAGGCCGGGTTCACATTGACCTTTACTCCAATACCCGCCGTTATATGCATCTGGCCCATCACACTCTGGAGCATGTTTACCTTGAACTATTTGGGAAGGGGAAACTGGACATCCCTGGAGATGATATCTACATCTACTGGGATGAAGGAGGCCTGAGACTGGAAGCTCTATTCCATTACTCCCTAAGTGATGCAGAAGCAGTTACCCAGATTGGGGAGCGGATGCTACCTCTCAGCACGGAATTAACCCGTATTGTAGGCCAACCCTTGTTTGATGTAGCCCGCATGGCATCGGGACGACTGGTTGAGTGGTACTTAATAAGAAAATCATTTGAACAGGGATATTTAGTGCCTAATAAACCCTCTTCTGCCCAATTAACCAAGCGGGAAGGTAAACATGTGGTGGGTGGTTATGTCAAAGAACCAGTGACTGGTTTGCACGAGAATATTGTCTACTTTGATTTCAGAAGCCTGTATCCCAGTATAATAATCTCCAAGAACATTTCCCCGGATAGTCTCACCAGTGGGGAAGATTGCCATATCTCACCGGAGTACGGTCATAAATTCCTTAAAGAACCAGTGGGTTTTATTCCATCGGCCATTGGCCAGATACTCCAGGATCGAATAAAAATCAAATCCCAAATGAAAGAATCACAGGATGATTACCAGATCAGTGTCCTGAACAATCAGCAGGAAGCCCTGAAACGACTGGCCAATACATTTTATGGACTATACAATCACAGTACATTCAGGTGGTATAGCTTGAAATGTTCAGAATCCATCACTGCCTGGGGGAGAGATTTCCTGAAAAAAACCATGGAAGACTCTGAAAAACAAGGATTCAAACCAGTCTACGCAGATACGGATGGATTCTTTGCAACCTATGTTGGCCCAATGGATTAAGGGTAACTATTATTCAATTCAATTAAAATAATTCCATGCCTGTTTAAAAGAACATTAGTGGGTGGGAAATCCCACCATCATCCATCCACAAATAGCTTAATTTAATCACCTTATGGTTTACCCACTAAAAACTCGGCCACACCATAACCTTCCTTACCATCCCAGTCATATTTGGAAATAGTTTCAATGAGAATCATCTTCTCATCAACTGGAACCATTCCAAATCGGATAACTTCTCCATCAACTGAATACTGGGAACCATTTTTATCAAACAGGTTCATTTTAAACGTGGATGGGATTCCATTATCCAATTTCAGATCTATGTCTGATTTTGTCAGTGGCTGGTTAGCTGAATCGGTGTAGAAGTATCCTGCGTCTATATCCCCTTCATCAACTGAGAGTTTGGTTATGTTAAAAGCCGCTTCATGAGAAAACTCGGAGTTTATCCACATCCACATCTTGGGAGATCCCCATTCCCTTACCCCACGGCTCAGGTCTCTTTCACCCAGTGCTTCAATTTCAAACACATCTCCATCAACTTCGACTTTTCCCACTGCTTTTCCAAACTGTTCATAATGTTCGGAGGCTACATTAGATGACATTTCAGTCTGTTTTTCATCAACACAATCCACATAATCCATAACCGGGTTTAAAGCTTCCCAGGTTACATTCATCTTAACCTTGAATTCCTGGGGAACTTCTCCCCGTGGGTCAAAAATGGAACCATTATATTTAAGTCTCCATTTACCTGATTCAAGTTCCTGGTAATCCAAACCGGCAATCTCAAGTGGATTATCATCGCATGGTGTTTCTAATTTAATACCGGCGATCTGCTGGGGAGACATTATAAAGAAGAACATTGATTTTTCATTTTTATTGACCTTGTTCCCAATACGCATAAAGGCGGTCAAATCGTTATTTTTATCATGAAAATTAAAATAATAGCTTTCATTCCATTCTTCATGTTTTTTCAGACTTTCTAGATCAACATCCATTACAATCACCGACTTAATAATCACAGACTTTATAATCCTCGACTTATAATCCTCTATTTTCCAGTTTATTCCTTATTATTCCTTATTCTTTTTTATACACAACCCCTTCATTACCATCCACCACCAGTTCTTCACCGGTTTTAAATATAGTAGTAGCTCCTTTAACCGCAGTTACAGCGGGTATTCTATATTCTCTGGAAATAACCGCTCCATGGGATAATATTCCTCCGGTTTCGGTGATGAGGCCACCCACCTTTGAGAATACTGCGGTCCAGGCTGGATCGGTGTTACTGGTAATTAGAATTTCATCATCTTCCAGTTGTGATAATTCTCCAATGGATTCTACAACCCGTGCTATGCCCGTGAATATTCCTGGACTTGCTGCTGCACCGTAAATTGCATTCTGGTCATATTCAGTCACGGTATCATCAAATTCAATCCCATTTTTTAGGAATTTCGGTGGAAGAGATGATTTGTATCTGTAAAATTCCTTCTTCCTCTTTAGAATTTCATCCTGTAATGAGAGGATATCTTCAGAAAAGGTTTCTTCCTTTAGTTTTTCAGAAAGGATACTTCCCTCTAGTTTTTCCGAAAGAATATTTCCATTTAGCGCTGTTGTTTGGGGGAGATCGCTTGTATCAAAAAATGAGAATAACTCCTTTTCATAAAGGAAGAAAACATCATCCACCTCTCCAATGATTTGCATATTAGCTAATCTCCTTCCCATATCCCGGAGCATCAGTCTCTGACGGAAAAGCAGGTGATCCAGGTAGAATCTCTGATTTTCCCTGAAGGTTAAGTAGGTCTGGGCTAAATCAAGCACCACTCCAAATATTTTCTCTTTGAAAAATCCGCCTCTTAGTTTCTTTATCCTACTTGAAACTTCCTTTTCGGTTTTAAACCTGTTGGCACGGCTTTCGGATTCATTCTTTCTCAAATCCAGATCTGAAGAAGACAACAACTTAATAACTTCCAGCACGTAAGCTTTATCTTCCCTCCAGCGGGGGTACAGTATTTCACGGGTATTGGACCGGTGCCCGTAATCAGCAATAAACAGATCGAACTCTTTTTTAAAATCTGGATTGGATGAAATCATTTCATCAATCTCTGATTCATCCAAAAAACTCATATCCTCGATTGCATTCATTTTGTGGAGTAATTCCGGGTCTTCTCTTAAAATCCTGGCTAAATCCGAGAATTTTATATTCATTTCCACGGTTTTATTGTCATCTAAGCCTGAGATCAAACCAGCGTATAGGGAACCCTCATCATCATCCAGCCATTTAACCAGCCAGTTTTTGATCATGAGGTTGGTGGCTATGGAATGAGAGACCATACCGTACCTTATCAGCTGGTAATGTTTGATTCCGGAGTTTTCGATATCATCGTAGAGTGCTAGGAGTTCTTGGTCACATAACGTGTCCAGATCAGTTTTATCAAAGTATTCACATTTTTCCATGAATCCCTGGGACCATTTTCGATATGCCTTATCTGTCTTGTGCATCATCCCGTCCGGGTCTCGAATAGCTACTAAAATCTGTGAAATTAAGGTTTTATGCAATATGGAAGGATACTCGGATATTCTCTTCTGATCTTCTAAGGGGTAGTAATTCAACAACTCTTTGGACCGTGCAAATTTGGGGTAATATGAAAAGGCCTTCTCCAAAACCCAGCTATTGAAATAAACCCTTGATTTATGTAGTTTTAAAAGTTCAGTGTCGGTTATCTCGTTATATCCCATTATCCGGGCACCTTCATGGTTCACGTAATCAGTGAGCATTTTACCCATGACATCGTAAAAGAGGGGAGTGGTGGCATCAGCCCAGTATTCATCTCCGTAGGCCCTGGTCCATAGAATATCATCTTTATCCTCGGTGAGAGTGGTTACTGGGCGTGATTGGAGGATATAAATGTTTAAAGAGTTTTTTTCGGGGTTATTCAACGTTTTATCCAAGTTATCTGCATCTTGATTGAATTTATTCTTTCCACATTCTATGGCCCATTCAATATCCTGGCTAACACCGAAAAAATCTTCAAGTTCTACCCCGATCTGGAGTAACTTTTTAAGAATATCTTCGTTGAGGCTTGTTTTTTCCCGGTCCTCTTCATCAATGGTAATTAATGTGTTCTGGCCGTTAACCAGGAAATATCCTTTATTTTTGCTTTTAATATTCTTTTCCAGCACATTACCATCTCTTCCCAGAACGAAAATATCCGGGGTGACTATTCCCGAGGCAATGGCTTCACCCAGACCCCAGCTGGACTCAATTACCACTTCATCAGTTCCATTAACTGGATTGGCAGTGAAGGTAACTCCACTGATATCGGCATTGACCATCTTTTGCACCAGTACTGCTATTCCTGCCGATGATAATTTGGTATCTAAATGTCCAATGGAAGAATCATGACGGTATTTCACAGCCCGGTCAGTCCAGTAAGATGCCCAGCATTTGATAATGTTTTCTAAAATATCTTCCTTCTTTATATTCAGGAAACTATCCAGCTGACCTGCAAAACTGGCATCTGCCAGGTCTTCAGCAACTGCTGATGATCTTACTGCGTAGTATCCGTCAGGAAGATCAGCTATTTTCCGGGTAATTTCCAAAAACAGATCCTGCGGTAATTCCTGGGATTTTATCTTACTTCGAATGGCAGAACAACCCTTAGAAATTGAATCTTCAAGGGTAAAATCAACACGCTCAAGTATTTCAGATATTTTACCTTTTAATTCTTTTTTAATAAAAAAATCATAGGCATCTACTGAAACGGTAAATGCTGGGGGAATATTAAAACCAGCTGCTGACATTTTAGCCAGATTAAGTGCTTTGCCACCAATTTTTTCAATTGATAAATCTTTTTCCTTAAGATCTATCACGTACTTATCCTTATCCACCATATTATCAGTGCCCATTAGTATAATCGATATATCCTTTGTATTTATTTTTAAAATAAGTGGAATTCTCTATTTGATTCTAAGATAAGTAGAATATAAAACAGTATGATCAGGTGAGGTGCGTTGTTAACCACACCTCGTTATGGGCCCCTGGTTCTATTAATAGAATAAATTATGAAATATTTTGTTGGATTTATTCTTATCCACCGAGTTCGTTTACAACATTCTGCAGGTGAGTATGGGCTTGTGCTTCGTTGTTATTGAATTGTCTGGCTAACTTTGCGAATTCACGGAGATCATTGGCATAAGCTGCACTATCACCACTTTTAATATCTGCAGCCTGTTTATCTATGTTACTTTTGATCTGGTCAATCAGGGTTAAGGTTTCATTAGTATAAGTTAACCTTATTTCCTGGGCTACATCTCCCTTTAAAATCACGTCATATCTCGTTGCTATGTTATGGTTAACGGTGAAATTGTTTTTTAACTCATTCATTATTTTAGTGTAGTTTCCATTATCCCCGCTCATCTGTTCGGCGATATTATTTCTTTCATTTTGTGAAACCATGGATAATGCATTATAACTTTCAACCATACTTGCTGAGTTTTCCATATCTGTTATAGTAGATTCAGGAATTCCTGGGCTTGATGTGGCATTAAGCTCCTCTTTAAATACTTTTAAATCTTCTGGAAGCAGTGTCATACTGGCGTAAGCATAGTAACTGGCATATCCCCCAACAATCACGGCAACTAAAACTATTAATGCTATTATTTTTTTATTCATTCTCAAATCCACTCCCTAATTTAATCATTCAGTATTATGTAAAATGAATATTTAAATATGTGTTAAAACTCACATCTGCTGAATGTATTGGAAGTAACTCAGGAGGGGTCCTGAAAAACCAGTGGTTAAATGTTTATAATAGTGTTAATGCGTGTTGGATGGTTGTGGGATGAGTGTTGGATATTAGAGTGGAATGCTCTGAATTAAGTATTCACCATGTTAAAATAAATAAGGGTACTTAATAATCCAGTTCAAAATGAAATTTAGAATAAAATGGCTAAAATTACAGATTATAAAAAAATCACAGGTTCTAAATAATTGAAGCGGGCCCGACGGGAGTTGAACCCGCGGCCACCTGGTTAAAAGCCAGGCGCTCTCCCAGACTGAGCTACGGGCCCTTAAAATGCCTGAAATGAGTGAATTTAAGTTGTGGAATTCCACATTCTTCCATAATACTCAACATAAAAACAGGGTAGTAAATGGTTTATCAAACTATTATTTAAAGTTTGGCAATTGAAGACATGTTAATATTAAACAGATTGCTCTTAAGAACTTAATACGTTAATTATTTGAAGATACCCGTCTTATTCCTTTTGTGTATTATATTTCATATTGAAATGTGAAGTTATTGGTATTTTTACACTTATAATGGGTGTCCTGCTGAACAATTCATATCAAAATCAATCCAGATATATTAATTTAAAGAAAGGGCTTTTCCTGCTGGAATGAAAACTGTTTTAACTCATTTAGAGCTTATGGAGTCATTCAAGGAGATTAAATGAAAATCTAGGAATGGATAAACTATTATAAAATAGGGTACAGTTATTTTTAAAATGGAGTATTATTTATTCTAAAATGATTCTAATAAAGGAATATAATTCTAAAAGGAGTGCAGGGGAAGGGATTCGAACCCTTGAAGGCCTGCGCCAGAGGATCTTGAGTCCACCCCCGTTGACCGCTTGGGTACCCCTGCAACGTACTCTATAAACGAACCATATCTGTAATTACTATAGAAATCATACTGTAATTACTGCGAAGGAATCTTTCGTAAATGATAAAGCGGGCCCGACGGGGATTGAACCCGCGACACCTTGGTTAAGAGCCAAGCGCTCTGCCAGACTAAGCTACGGGCCCTCTAGAATGCCCTGAAATGAATTGAACCTTAATTATAGGCTCCTAAATGCACATTTATATTCCAAAACAAACAGGGTAGTACATGATTTGTTAAGCTATTATTTAAAGTTTAGTAATGACAGGAAGTAATATTTTCTAAAAGGAGTGCAGGGGAAGGGATTCGAACCCTTGAAGGCCTACACCAATAGGCCCTGAACCTATCCCCGTTGACCGCTTGGGTACCCCTGCAATATACAGTGATGGTCGGCTATTGTATATATAATTTAACTTTTTTTTTTAAATTGGGATTTATCCAGGAATTGATCTGTCCAAGTACACTCTTCTTTAGATCATCCCTTTTAAGTGTACCCTTTTCTCAGGAATAGGCAATTAATCCCAAAGTCATGAATATGTATGAAATACTCCCTATAACTGAGGCAATATCTGCATTTCGGACAAATGGCAGGCATAGATAAAAAATCATCGATCCTAAGATTTCAAATCCAATTACAATTCAAATCAATCCGATTATTCTAGAAATGACTTGAAATCCATATAAACGGTATCTCCTTTAAATTTGAACGAATAATAATCACCATTTCGATTACATTTAAAAAAAACCATAACTTTGCTTTTCAGTTATTCCTTAGTTCAGTTTATTTCATTATTATTTTGAATTTATTCCTTATTTATTCTTAAAATTCAATTAAATTGCCTATTTTCATTATAAGGGTCAACTATTTTCTTATAGGGTTAATATATTGGAGGCGATAGGTAGGTTGTATTCAATCAACCTACCTTCAACAGTAACCATCATATTTTTATGTAAAAAGGAAGGGAAATGTATTACTTTTTATTTGTGGTAGTTACCTAAAATTAAAATAGACGCCAGAAACACCACTAAAATAATTAAAAGTGGCCATAATTCTTCAATGGTTATACTGGTCCGGTTAAAGATGTTCCTAATGGAAAATTGCCAGGTCATCTGCCCCCATAAACAGGCCCCGGCCAGTATGCCGTTTATCTTCAAACGTTTTTTCTCTTTCTGGATGGCCAAGTACTCCTCATTAAAATCATTTTTAGCACTGCTGCTTAACCATCCCGATCCCAGCTTGTAAACCGGGGAAATGGTTAAAACATGCTTATACTTGTCTCGGTACTTATGGGATGCTTTACGCCAGCTTTCACGCTTAGCTTCCCTGCTGCAGTTCTTCTTATCTTGTGGGCAGTACTTCTGATTGGGTGATCGGACCTCGAAGGGATCACCGCACCACTGGCAGTATCTGATTGCTGTGACTTTTTTACTCATAAATAATTCGCCTAATGAATTTATGATAAAGTAATTGTCCAATGAATTTAATGATAAAAATTATATTAATCTGTTTTTTTTTAAGTGAGGGTTGATTAAGACTCATTAGTAACCATCATAATTTTATATAACTAACTCATTGGAAGTATTACTACTAAATTTCAAATAATGGGCTTAAGTTGGGTAGAACCATGATATAATTTTTATCTTTAAATCAATGGATGATTGTTATTCTCCCAATAATTAATACTGAGGTCTTCTTTTGAACATAAAACTATGATGGTTACTAGTGAATGAGATAGTTTAAGGTAAACTTTTGAGTTACCAATCCAATTCACAGGAGCATATTTCGATGGGAAAGAAAAAGAAAAAACCATCCAGAAAAAATAAAACAGAAAAAAAGAAGAATAATTCTACCATTCAGAAGAATAATCCTACTACTCAAGAAATAACCCAAGAAGAAGGATATTATGGTCCACAAACTTATGAAAAATATGCCTTTTTGGCAATATTCATTGGGGCAATAATATTCATGTTCATCTATTTAGGTGGTCTGGTAATGTTTTTAATCAAGTAAATGTTTTTAATCAAATATCTGTTAAGTCAGATGATCTGTTTTTGGAAATTTTAATTGTGAGTTTAGATTTTAATTGTGAGTTTAGATAAATTCTTTCCTGGAAATCCATTCTTTTTGGAAATTCAGAAGGTATCCCTTTATATTTAATAATGTAGACGAATATACTTCTATTATATAATTGACTTATGATGGGAAACCCCATATTAACCAATTCGTATAAGGGGACTTTGATATGAAATGCAGAAATTGTGGGCATGATAATGATGTGGATGCTGCGTTCTGTGAAGAATGTGGTAGTAAACTGGTGGGAGGGCCATCTTTTGGAAGAACTCCTCCCGTAAAACCCAAAAAAGAAGGTTCAAAGAGAACTAACAACATTTTAATAGTTACAATCATTGCACTGGTGATCATACTGGGAATAATGGGGGGAATTCTCCTAAAACTCCCTGGAAACTCCGCAAAAGTAGCAAACAACACCAGTACTAATAATTCTGCAGTCACCCAACAGATATCCTTAACTGCAGGGATTCCGGTTTCACAGGTTCCAGATCTTGCACAGGAAATATCCAGAACCGGAGTTGGATTTACCACTATTTCTTATGGTGGTGTGACCCTGGATAAAAATCAGTGTCTTTACATATTATCCAAGGGTATTGTGATGATAAACAATGCCCAGACTGGAAATATCCCCATAAACCAGTACAAGAATCCAGATAATGCTTATGGAACTGTCACCTCTGCCACCATCACTAAAACTGAATACGTGGACATGGCCCAGAGAACCTACACCTGGATGGACAACAATGGTCAATCACCCAACTACATTGGTATAAAAGTATCAGGACAACCTGATCTATCTCCGGATACTTTACTGAACCTGTACTCAAAGGCATTAACTCAATATAAATCAACTGGTCAGTTACCTACTAGTGTAACCATACCCTAAACCTTTTTTTAGGGATATGAGATGATGTAGATAATCTCAAATTCTTTTTTAAGGTTGTAAGATGTGTATCCACGTCTCAAATCTTTTTTAGGATGTGAGATGGGTTTAACCATGTCTTAAATTCTTTTTTAAGGATATGATCTGAGTTATGTGTTAAAATAAGATTTATGGATAAAATAAATTATGAGGCTTAAAATGGGAAAGAAACTTCAATTATTTTTGTTACTGGTTATTGTATTTATTGCAGCGTTAATATCCTCATTTTATCTATTCCCTGTCCAGAAAGCTACCTCAACCGTGCCGGTGTTTAGTAGTGTGGTTCTGGGGCAAACTGGCTATGGAACAGTGACCAGGGAGGGCCCCTATGGAAATACCAGTTCCCCCAACCGGATTGCCTACATAGTTGGTGTTCATCCCCTGGAATATCAGGCCCACAACGCCATGGTTGAATCGGTAAAAAACCAGAATAAATCTCTTAAAAACTGTTACTACATTTATAGGGTAAATGTCACTCAGGATGCTGATGATTACGACAAGGGAAGGGCCAACGGCCAAGCACTGGCCTATAATTATGTGGTACCAGATGTGAAAAACTCTTCAATAGACCTGGCTGTTGATGTGCATTCCAATGAGGGTAACTATCAGGAAAGATGGTTCTTCTTTGTTCCAGGTCAATCTGAAAAGGCAGAATCAATTGCTTATACCATTAAAAATGGGACCAACTGGTTAACAGTTTACAGTCCCCCTAACCCCACCAGTCCGGCCTATGTAACTCTCCCCCTGATCCAGGCGGGGGTCCCGGCAATTATCTATGAAACTTACACCTATGAATCAGTCCAACAGACTCAAAAACATGCTGATGAGATAGTTTCACTGGTGGATCAGCTGAAATTTAGTTAATTTTTTTAAATATTAAACTATATTTTTTTTTAAAAAAGGGATTCATGGAATATTAGACTACCGTAACAGGTAATTAACAGTAAACAGGTAATTAACACTAAGCTGGTATTAACGTAAGCGGGTAATTAAAATATAGCTACTATATTCTGCTGACCATTAAGTACATTATCTTATTAGAACAATTATTGAAATAACTTCCTACAGATTGAAAGAATTCTTAGGTGATTGATATGGTAATGAATAAGGAAATGATGGATGCACTAGAAAAAAACAACATAGTATGGTTAGCAACTGCCAGTAAGGAAAGTACTCCTAACCTGGTTCCAATTGGATTTGTAAAACCTTTAGATAGTGAAACAATCCTACTGGTGGCTAACTTCATGAACAAAAGCTTTGAAAATCTTAAAAACAATCCCCAGGCAAGTGTAGCTGTTGCAGATATATCTGAATGCCCCTACCAGTTTAAAGGCACCGTGGAAATCCACGAATCAGGCAAATACTTCGATGATGCAGTCGAGTGGGCTAAAAGTGTCATGACTCAGTTAGCACCCAAAGCAGCAATTTTACTCAAAGTCACTGAAATATATTCAGTACAGCCAGGTCCAGATGCAGGTAAACGGGTTGATTAAATAAAAAGAGTAAATTTGGTGATTTAATCACCCATTATTATCTTATTTTTAGAGGATTTCTTATTTTTAGGTTGTATTAGTGGGGTTTATTTAGCTGGGTTTATTTAGCTGGGTTTATTTAGCTGGGTTTATTTAGCTGGGTTTATTTAGCTGGTTTGTTTGACGGGTTTTGTTTAGATGGTTTTAAATAAGAGCTTTTTACAATGAATGTCTTAAAGGCGAATGTCTTAAAAGGCAAACTCACAGACTAAGCAGCGATGATCCTTCTCATAAGGGTCTAGATCCACTTTATCCACTATCCGGAAACCGTGTTCTTTTAACTTGGATGTTTCCTCACGGAATATTTGTTTTGGTTTGCGGGTGACATCGATACTCCGGGCCTTTATCATGATCATTCCCTGGCCCTCTTCTTTAAGGAACATTCGCATGTTGTCCATGAATATTTCAGTCTGGTTGGGCTGGGCCACATCAGAGTAAACCATATCCACCTTTTCTACTAATCCCCTGTAATTTGCAGGTTTACTGGCATCATCCAGCAGGGGAATCATGTTTTCCCTACCTCTGCAAACAGCCAGGAGCTCCCTCATCATGCGTGGTGCAAACTCCACACAGTAAACCACTCCCTCAGTGACAATATCTGAGATATGGGATGGTGTTGTACCTGCAGAAGCACCTAGATAAAGCACACAGGAGTCAACTTCAATGGGGAATGTTTCCAGTCCTTTCAGGAGGGCTGCTGCCAGTTTTGAACGGCGAGAATCCCACAGGCGGCACTCTATATCCTCATAATCCACCAGTTTCTCCCCGTAAATTTTCACACCGGGATTGAGGTTGCAGGTAGCCAGGTGGCCTTCCAGTTCATACACTCCGGTGAAGCTGTTTAGATCCAGATTATCTTCCATGATGTTCCTCTTTTAATTCCTTAAAATTATTGCTTTCCTTTGTAATTGCTATTCCAGTTGTACAGAAAATTCAAGCTGTTTGAATATAATTGTACTAAAAAATATTTGTAGTTCTTGGATTCAAGTTCTTGGATTATTATATACTAAGTTTTCGGAACATATTAAATTTTCCAGAATTAACCGTTTTTCAGGATTAATCATCTTATAATTTAGAATTAACCATTTAACTATTATTAATGCGTTATTTTCAATAGTAATAGTTTTCCTGAATTCCCTGATAATCTCTCTGGAAGTATGGGGGGTTCCAGTAGATTTTGGGCCAGTTTTGGTAGAGGAAGTAAAAAATAATCATTCCAGATACAATCAAGAGGAATGCCGCCACACCCATATTAGGGTTCGGTGCTGCAGATACCATGGCACTGTTTTGCTGGTTTATGTTGCTTAACATCTGCATACCATAGGCTAACAGATTGTTGAGCATGTGGGCAATGATGGGAATGATGATAGTCCCTGTTTTAATGTATAGGATACACATCACCATACCGAAGACAAATGCCCCAATGAAATCCGCATGCAGGACTCCAAAGATCAGTGATGATGCCAGTATTGCTTTTTTCAGGCCCCACTTGAAGGTGAACCGGTGCAGCATCACTCCTCTGAAGAGTAACTCCTCCACTATGGGGGCGGCTATCACTCCGGTCAAAAAGTCCAGGAAGTTCATGAAGGGTGCCAGGGGAGTATCCTGGGGGGTGTAGAACAGGCTAGTGCGAGGGATTTCTCCCAGGATGCCAGGGTCCAAAACTGATATAATGTACCGGCTTAGCTCATTCATACCCATGGAGAACATGATAACTGCAAAAACAATGGTCAAAAGAAAGATCCAGTTGTAATCATGGGGTATGTGGCCAATGAATCTAGCATAATCCAAATGGATTCTCTGAAAGTTTTTGAGCATCCAGTAGGAGATAAGCGCATAAAACAGCAAACCGAAGATTATAGACCATTCAGCGCTCTTCAGTAAGCTTAGGGATGCAAGCATGAATCCTGTCATTACTACAAAAAATAGTATGATCCATAAAACCAGATATCTTATCTTTACTGCTTCAAAGGTGGATTCATTGACCATAATTCCATATTCATACTGAGGTAATATAAATATATGTTATTGGATTATTATTGTAGAACATAAATCATCTCATAAAACTTGTTGTAGGGTGTCAATCATTCATAAAACTAATTGTAAAGCGTCAATTATTTATAAACTGATTTTAGAGTGTTAATTATTTAATAAAATTTATTATAGGTCGTTAATTATCTTATAAAAACTGGATATTCGGGCTTTAAACTTAAGGTGAGTAACTTAATGATGGAATAGTCTATTATGAAAAATTAGTACCTAAAGATTGGATTATTCATTTTTGGGGTTGTGGGTTTTAATGTCATTCAAGGTTTCATGGAGTTTTGCATGGGACATGTCCACTGTTTTTTTAATGGCTTCTGCTTCCCGATCTATGTTGTAGAGGCATGTTTCGGCGTGTTTTTGGTTGATTTCCAAGCTTTCCTTTAATATCATAAAGTTATTTTTGAGTCTTTCTTCAACCCTGCGGGAAAACAGGATGGCATACGCTGCCAATATAATTGAAAAAACACTGGATATAATGGATACTATGATCACGACATCTACCATTTAACTCACCTGTTTAAGATTTAGGGACGAACCCTCAAAAACCATTTCCTTGCACCAAGTGATGCACATACAATAAGATTTTAATAGGGGTTCTTCAAATTATTATGGATTTTAATGGGGTTCCTTCAAATCAGTTTGATTTTTTTATATCGTTTGAGTTTATCACACTTTTAATACTGATAATCGCCCTTCTTAAAACGGAATTTGTCCTTTTTCTTCTTACGTTTTTTATCTTTTCCCTTTTTGGACTTTGTTGCCCGTTTAGGGAAGGGATGTTCCTTTATTATCTCTTCCAACCTCTTCTGGAAACTTTCCTTCACAGCAGGATCGTATTCTCCTGAGAAGTAATCCTTCCTCACTGCCAGACTGATCTTACTGGCCAGTGTCCTGGCGACTTTTCCCCGGATCCACCAGCGGGAGCCCCTGACATCAGGGTGCTGGTAAATCAAACCATGCTTGGGAGGCCGTTCACCAGTCTTCAAGTGACGGAACAGGGCTTTCTCCGCACCCAGGATCTGGACGGTACTGGAGGGTAAAAGGGCCAGTCGCTTAATACCACCGGTATGGGCAATGATTTTAGCCCCAAGGGAGCCACCCAACAGGTCCCGCAGGTTAGGGGCCATTTCTTCCATTTTAACATCAACGTAATTGGTGGTGGACTTCTTGGATTCCTGAATGGACTGGATGGATCGGGCAAAACCCTGGATTACCTCCAGATCAGCTGGTGATAAATCCGCACCCAAACTCATTCCAGAGTCCATATTTGCATCTAAACCTTCAGAACTTAAATCCAGGGCACCGGAGTTTATAACCGAGTTACGGTCTCCGTACTCTGCCACCAGTTCCACATACTTGGCATGATCTCGTACCTTATCCATTTCCGGGAAGTGAACTGGATACCATTCCCTTATCCGTTCCACCAGTTTAACCTCAGCTTCTTCCAGTTCTTCAATGGCATGTATTGCCTGGATAAGTAGGAGATCATCAGATAGAGAGGCTTCCTTCAACTTCCTTTCGGTGATCTGGATGGATAATTTGTGGGTGATGCCCCACAGATCCTCTACTGAGTCCAGAAAACCGGTTTCATGGAGAACTTCTCCCAAATTACTCCGAAGGTAATCTCCACCTTTACTGGGGATAGGGTAAGTGAATTTAGAATTATATTTAAGGTCCTGATAGTGATAACTACTCAGGGAAGTCTCGATAATGATTTCATCACATTTTTTACCCACTTTTTCCAGAAGATGCTTCTCCTCGGATGTTACGTTTTTTTCCTTCATTTCGAACCATTTTTCCAGGAGTTCTGAATGTGGGAAAAGTTCATAATCCAGTAGGTTAAAATCTTCATCTAAGACTAAGAAGCCTGCAAAACAACCAACTACATAACACTTCATGGATTTAATGTGTACTTGATGGAATTTAAACTTTCTAACTTTAGGTGTAATCATGCGGGATAAGGTGTAATCATGCTGGAAATTGAAATATGCCAGATGGAAATGAGAAACCCCACTGTTTTAGCGGCGGGTGTTCTGGGCAGTACTTCATCATCCCTTAACTGGGTAGCTCGAAGTGGAGCTGGGGCAGTGGTAACTAAATCCTTTGCATTGGAGCCCAATAAGGGCTACCCCAACCCCACCACTGTGGAAGTGGAGGGGGGTATAATCAATGCTATAGGATTATCCAACCCCGGTGTGGAAGCATTCAAGGGTGAACTGGAAAAACTGGAGGGTAACATCCCACAGATAGCCTCAATCTACGGTTCCACACCAGAAGAGTTTGCATCTCTGGCCAGTCAGGTGGAACACCTGGTGGATGCCCTGGAACTCAACGTATCCTGCCCCCATGCTATGGAAGGATGCGGAGCAGCAATAGGTCAGGATCCAGAGTTAACCAGTCAAATTGTGGGGGCGGTTAAAAAATCAGTTAAGGTACCGGTGATTGTGAAGCTAACACCCAATGTAACTGATATCGTAGAGATAGCCAAGGCAGCAGAACGAGCTGGTGCTGATGCAATTACTCTCATCAACTCCCTGGGTCCGGGAATGAGGATCGATCCCGAAACTGCTCACCCTGTACTTTCCAACCGTTTCGGAGGAATGTCAGGTCCAGTCATAAAACCCATAGCCCTGCGCTGTGTATATCAGGTCCATCAGAACGTTAAGATACCTATAATGGGGGTGGGTGGTATAACTGACTACCGAGACGTGGTGGAATTCTTATACGCCGGAGCCAGATGCGTTCAGATAGGAACTGCAGTCATGTACCGTGGACTGGAAGTTTTCCAGGAGATAAACACTGGTCTGGAGAAATTCATGAAGGATAAGAATTATCAAACTGTGGAGGAAATGGTGGGAATGGCCCACCACTTGTAAAAAGAAGGTGTAACACATGTCAAAAACCAATATCATGCATTTTCCACAGGTACTGAAAATCAAGAGGGTAGTTGAGGAAACACCCACTGTGAAGACCTTCTATTTTCCATGGGAGGTTAAAGATGAACTCAACGGCCAGCTTCCAACTCCTGGACAGTTTGTGATGGTCTGGAATTTCCAGGATGAAAAGCCAATGTCCATATCCAGAATCGATCCAGTTAATGAAGAAATCGCGCTTTCCGTGAAAATGGTGGGCCCATTCACCCAGTCGCTCCATAAACTCCAGGAAAACGATCAATTAGGATTAAGAGGTCCCTATGGCAGGGGATTTGAGATTGCAGGTTCTCGTGTCCTGGCAGTTGGTGGGGGTATTGGAATGGCACCGGTGGCTGCATTTGCTGAAGAAGCATCCAGTAGGGGTGTGCAGGTGGATGTCATCACTGCTGCCACCACCCAGAGCGAAATACTCTTTACAGAACGCCTGGAAAAGGCAGGTGCCAGTGTGTTTCCCACCACTGATGATGGGAGTCATGGTTTCTGTGGATTTGCCACGGAACTAGCAGAAAAACTCCTGGATGAAGGCAACTATGACTTGGTGGTAGCCTGTGGTCCGGAGATAATGATGAAAAAGCTCTTCCTCATCACCGAGAAATTCCAGATCCCGGCACAGTTTTCCATGGAGCGCTACATGAAGT
The DNA here is from genome assembly GCF_963666025.1 of uncultured Methanobacterium sp. Classification (NCBI taxonomy): domain Archaea; kingdom Methanobacteriati; phylum Methanobacteriota; class Methanobacteria; order Methanobacteriales; family Methanobacteriaceae; genus Methanobacterium; species uncultured Methanobacterium sp. Next base: position 1,913,888 of record NZ_OY762552.1, read on the forward strand.
GTGCCATGGGGATATGTGGCCAGTGCTGTGTGGATGATGTGGGCTGGAGGATCTGTGTAGAAGGACCGGTGTTCTGGGGAGACCAGCTCCGTATGATATCTGAATTCGGAAAATACCATAGGGATGCTTCTGGTATAAAAAATAAATTTTAAAAATTAGGTTTTTAGCAATTAAAGGTTTGGTGAACATTAAAATTAAAGTTTAAATGTAAATTGATATCGTAATTAAAGTTTAACTTAAAAAAAATGTTTTAATTAAAGTTTAAATCAAAAATAATATTGTAATTAAAATTTAAGGTAACATATGCTGTTTAAAATTATTTTAAATTAAAGTACATGGATTCTCGGGGGAAACTGGAAACTAATGATTTACAAAATAAAGGGAACCCTAACCTCTGCCTTGTTTGTGTTGGCGGTTCTTCTGATTTTATCCATGGTGGTTCTCACCCCCATGCTGAGCATGATTGTACTGGCAGCAGTTTTTGCCTATGTGGTCCGTCCCATAGCCCGGAGACTGCAGCCATTCCTGCGCTTCCAGTCCCTGGCCATACTAGTGGCCATGGCAGTGGTGATACTACCATTAATTCTCCTGGTGATTTACTGCATAGATTCCTTAATACACTCTGCCCCCGCCCTTATAACCGCGGCAAAAGCCAGTAATATTGGAAATTTAACTACATCCTCCCTCCAGAATTCATCCCAGTTCACCCAGTACTTCCCTGTCAACATGAATCCTTACATGGGATCAGCATCAGGAGTGGTGGAAACCGCTGTATCCGATATACTTAAGGGAATTGCATCATACCTGCTGAGTTTAGTACAGTCCATACCTACTCTAGCCCTGGAACTATTCGTTTTATTTATGGCTACATTTTACATAGCACGGGATGGTGACAGAATATGGACCTACGTTGATATGGCCATACCCATTGAAAGGAAGGGATTCTTCAAGAACCTCATCCTGGAAACGGATAACGTCCTGAAAAGCATCTTCTACGGACACTTTCTCACAGCCATGATTGTGGGAACCATCTCTGGAGTAGGGTTTTACATTCTCGGATATCCCTATGCATTGTTCTTAGGGATCCTAACTGGATTCACCCAGGTGATACCA
>NZ_OY762552.1:1920000-1980000 GCF_963666025.1 uncultured Methanobacterium sp.
TGGATTAAACTGGTGTAAATTAACCTTGGTTGAACTGTTTATTAGCTGATTAAACTGGTGTTAAAGATAGAACACCTCTAAGGGTTAGATGAATTCAAGGTTAGAATATTCAAATTTGATAACGTTAAACAAATTCAAATTTGAGGTTAATCCTTAATGGCCAAAAGAATCCTGGATATGTTGAGATGGCATCCTGAAATGAACTTTGAAGATTGTAAGGTCACCTATCTGCATCGGGGGCGTGCCGGTAACCTTAAGACCATCCCGGCCACCAATATTCAAACTTTAGAAGGAGGATTTATGATTATGTTCGATGGATCAATGGTTCCCTATCATCGTATAGTAAAAATAGAATGTGATAACAGATTAATATGGAAAAAAAGTCCTAAGACTGGAGGTTATCATGACTAAATCTGCTCTGGTTAAGGATTACATGACCCGGGCGGTTATAACCGTCACCCCTGATACCCCCAACGAGGAAGTAATCCAGCTAATGAAGAAGACCGGTCACGATGGGTTCCCGGTTAAAACCAATGGTGAAGTTATCGGTATGATAACTGCCTTTGACCTCCTCCTGAAAAAATGGGCAGAGTACGTCAAGGATATAATGTCCACCGATGTTGTGGTGGCTGATGAATCCATGTCCCTCAACGATGCCGCCAGGGTACTGTTCCGTATGGGGATCTCCAGAATGCCTGTCATCAGTGAAAATGGTGCATTGGTGGGTATTATAACCAACACGGATATTGTACGTTCCCATATTGAACGTTCCACTCCTATGAAGGTGAGATACTTTAAAAAGACATTGGAACAACTTTACAACATTAAAACCAAAATGGTTCATGAGAAGGTACCCATTGATCGTTTAAGGCCCACCCAGAACCGGGTCTACGCTGATGAACTTCAGGGACGTACCTATGAACTTAGAAGGGGACTGGCAGAGCCAACCATTGTTGTAAAAACAGGAAACCGTTTTATCCTGGTGGATGGTCATCACCGTACTGTGGCTTCCCGCAAACTGGGATACAAGGAAATAGATTCCTATGTCATAACTCTGGATCAGGATATAAAACTTGGAATGGAGAAAACCGCAGATAAAGGAGGTATTTTCTCCTTAGATGATGTAGAAATCATTGATGATGCTCAACACCCATTAATAGCCATAACTGGTCCATTACGTAAAGATGATAAGGTGATTAAGAAATGAATGATGAAATCATCAGAGAAGTTTATCAGGTGCTGGAAGGTAGAAGAGACCACCCCATTGACTCTTATACCTCTCGTATGATGCAGGATGATGATAAAAGGGCCGAGGATAAGATCCTGGAGAAAATCGGTGAAGAAGCTGCCGAAGTTATCATAGCATCTAAAAATGATGAAAACCTGGTTTATGAATCTGCAGACCTAATATTCCACACTCTTCTACTCCTGGTTCATAAAGGAGTGGACCTGGATGAACTTTACGCTGAATTCGAGAGGAGAAGGGGTTAAACTCATTTTTTGAGATTAAATCATTTTTTATTTCTAAACTTTTTTATTTTAAATATTATTTCATTTTAAAGCTTTATTTCATTATTTAAACATTATTCCATTTTTTTTAATATTCTGATTCTTTTAAGTTTATAGGATAAAACTTATATCATTTGTACATACAATTGACTATTGGGAATTAGTAAACTAGGAAACTCCTGAAAGAATTAGGAAACCTATGAAAGTTTGAGATATGGATCTGTGAAATAAAGGGGTGGAAAAAAATGGAAAAAACAAACCTGGGTAAAAACTCATTTATATATCCCATGCCAGTGACACTTCTGGGAACTAAACATGGGGAAACATCTAATTTCATGGCATTAGGATGGTTAAGCAGAGCTAATGGAAATCCACCGCTACTGGTAGCAGGAATAAATAAAGCCCATCTTACTACTGAACTTTTAAAGGAAAACAAGGCATTCAGCATTAACTATCCTACAGCAGACATGATTAAGGAAGTTGATTATTGTGGGCTGGTATCTGGACGAAAAGAAGATAAATCCCAGCTTTTCACAGTTGAAAATGGTGAAATGGAAGGCGTACCGCTAATTAAGGAGTGCCCACTCTCTCTGGAATGCAAACTGGTTGATGTTTATGAAATGCCAACTCATAACCTGTTCGTAGGGGAGATAATTGCAACATACGCTGATGAGGAGATTCTCACCGGTGGAAAACCAGACATGGGCAAACTCAATCCCCTGCTTTTAACCATGCCGGATAATAATTACTGGACTGTGGAAAAAAAGGTAGGTAGAGCCTGGAATATAGGGCTGGAATTAAAAAAATAAGAGGAGTTAACTAATTTAAATAGGGATATTTTTAACAGGATCTGGGTTTTAAGATGGGGTTTTAACAGGATATTGGTTATAAGAATGGAAAATGGGTTTTAAATGGGAGCATGGTGATTTACCCTTGTGTAATTTACCCTTTTACCCTTTACCTCTTTTACCCTTTTTGGGTGATTTGCCTTTTCTAAGTTAGTCATATTCAAAATGAGTAGTTTGATTATTTTAAATAATTTGGGGTTAATTTTAAATGATTTTTTGTTTAATTTAAGATGAGGATATAATCATGCTGTATCGAGAAATGGGTAAAACTGGTGAAAAGATTTCCATACTGGGCTTTGGATGCATGCGACTTCCTATTATTGGAACATACGACCGGATTGATGTTGAAAAGGCAACTCAGTTACTGGATCATGCTCTGGATGAGGGAATAAACTACCTGGACACTGCTTACCCTTATCATAGTACTGAAACATCAAAGGGAGGGGCCAGTGAAGTGTTCCTGGGGGAGTACTTTACTGAAAATGATAGAAGGGATGAAGTCTACCTGACCACCAAGTCTCCCACCTGGCTTCTGGAAGATGAGCAGGATATGGATAGATTCCTAGATGAACAGCTCCAGCGACTGAAGACGGACTACATTGATTTCTATCTCCTGCACTCTCTGAAGGAGAAACAATGGTATCACCTGGAAGATCTTGGTGTTTTCGAGTTTTTAGATTCAGCAATCTCTGATGGACGTATAAAATACACTGGTTTTTCCACCCATGATGAAACTGACTTTGTGAAGGAAGTGGTGGATTCCTACCAGTGGGACATGTGCCAGATACAGTACAACTACCTGGATGAAAATATTCAGGCAGGTTCAGATGGCTTAAAATATGCGGCAGGGAAAGGATTAGGTGTGGCGATTATGGAACCCCTTAAAGGTGGGGTTCTGGCAGATTACGTACCACAGGAAGTGCAAAACATATGGGATAATGCTCCAGTAGGGAAGACACCTGTAGAGTGGGCGCTGCGTTACCTGTGGAACATTCCAGAGATAAGTGTGGTTTTAAGTGGTATGAACACCATGGAACAGTTACAGGAGAACCTGAAGATTGCAGAAGAGGGCCTACCCAAATCATTAACTCCAGAAGAAATGGAGATAATGGATGATGTGAAAAAGGTTTATCATGGTAAAATCAGTGTGGAATGCTCCCGCTGCGGATACTGCATGCCCTGCCCCAGTGGAATAAACATCCCCCGGTGTTTCAGTTACCTGAACCAGGCTGAAATGCTGGAGGACTATTCTGAAGTTAAAAATCAGTACTATTTCATGTTAAAGGATTTTGAAAGAGCAGGTAACTGTTTGGAATGTGGGCTCTGTGAGGAACTGTGCTCCCAGCACCTTCCCATACGGGAACAACTGCGGAATGTGGAAAAGAAAATGGGTAATTAAAACAGTGGTTATTTTAAGGTCCAACCAATTTTTATTTATTAATTAACTATTTTTATTCTATTAAATATTTTTTTCCAGTTCAGTTGCTGCTTTATCAATGGCATCAGTTAGTTTAACACTTTCTTCACAACCTAAAATTTCTGAGTAACGTTTATTCAGGTTTTCCAAGCATTTATCAATCTCACTCTGGAGTTCAGCTCCCTTTCTGGTGGGATAAAGATAGGATAATTTTCCCTCTATTTTTCTTTCAACCATCCCCCTACCTTCCAGTTTGTCAATGAAACGGGTGGTGGTGGATGGTTTGATGTTCATGATTTCTGAAAGCTCTTTCTGAGAAAAACCAGGATGCCGATTGATGTTCATAAGGGTTAAAGCGTGTGAGGGTGAAAGACCGGTTTTAATAAATTCTTCCTCGGCCATTTTGTTAAGAATCCGGTTAAGTTTGTTACTGGTGAAGTACAGGCAACTGCACATGACCGGGCATTGTTTTTTTTCATTCATGGTGGGAATGCACCTCAAGTTAGGTATGTTCGTCTTTTTTATTAAAATTTATAGAATTAAGATTTTTTGGTAAACTTTATATGTTATTGCTTGTACATACAACTAATAGTTATGGGTGTTTCACTCGAATATTCAAACAGTAAAAAATGACATAAAAATGGGGAAAATCAAAATGGAAAATTTAAACAAGGAAATATGTATAAAATGCGGGGTATGCGCCCTGAACTGTCCCCTAGGCTTGATAGAAATAGAAAATTATCCTGAAATTCCGGAAAAAACAGCGGACTTATGTGTTCAGTGTGGACACTGCATGTCCATCTGTCCAGAAGGAGCAATCGGATCATCCAACTCTGGAGGAGGGGTGAATGGAAGTTTCCACATCACACCCCTGGAAATGGGATTGCACATGAAATCACGAAGATCTATACGTAATTACAGTGATAAACCAGTAGAAATGGAAAAACTGGAAAAAATCTTTGAAATAATAAGGTATGCACCCACTGGAAATAATGGCCAGCCAGTGCAATGGACCATGATCAACGACCCTGAAAAGGTTAACCAGATAAGTACCAGTACCATTAATTGGATGAGAGAAGTTTTAAAGGAAGAATCTCAATTTATGGTGCCGATAGCGCCCCTGGTTGAAGCATGGGATAATGGGAGAGATCCAATCCTGAGAAGTGCGCCCTGTCTGGTGGTGGCCCATGCCCCAACAGATAAAAAAAGTGCATTAACCGATGGAATAATTGCCTTAACTCATCTGGACATTTTATTACCCTCCTTTGGAATGGGTGGATGTTGGGCAGGTATTTTAAACATGGTTTGCAATCAGAATCCTTCTTTGAAGGGTTTGATGGGAGTTCCTGAAGGAAATACGGTAATTTATCCATTCATGGTTGGATATCCCCGGTACCAGTACCAGAGAATCCCTGAAAGAAACCAGCCCGAAATAATATGGGGGATAAAATGAATTGATATTAGAAAGATAATAATAAGTAAAGACGTTTTATTGAGAAAGTCAAGGGCAGTGCAGAATTAAAAATTGGGGGTAAAAAGATGAATGTATTAATAGTTTACGCACATCCTGAGCGTGAATCTTTGAATGGAAGCTTAAAAGACCTGGCAATAGACACATTAAAACAAGAAGGAGACCCGGTTCAAGTATCAGACCTTTACTCCATGAAATGGAAGGCTGTCCTGGATGAAGATGATTTTCCAGAGAGAATGAACAGGGAGCTATTCAACCCCATACTTGAACAGCTTAACGCCATGGAAAAGGAAGCCATACCTACCGATATTAAAGAAGAAATGGACAAAGTTCTCTGGGCTGATGTGATTATATTCCAGTTCCCCATATGGTGGAGTAACTTCCCAGCTATTCTGAAAGGATGGATTGACCGTGTTTTCTACAATGGATTTGCCTTCAACCTGGCAGAAATGCAATTATACGGAAATGGGCCATTGAAGGGCAAAAAAGCAATGTTATCATTTACCACTGGAGCTCCCCGTGAACTTTACACCGATGAAGGACCACACGGTGAGATTGAGGTTCTCCTAAAATACTTCAATCATGTCCTGTTTGAATTTGTGGGCATGGAAGCCCTGCCCTATTTCGCTATCTTCGGACCGGGGGACATGACTGAGGAAGAACGTGAGGCAGAACTGGATAGATTCCAGGAGATCATTAAAAATATTTGAAAAGAAGAGAATTTTTAAAAAGTGGTTAAGTAGGGATTTTAAAATGATTCAATGAGTGTTGAACATTTAAAGGGCTTTAAATAATTCAATTGGGGTTTAAGAATATGGAATTTGAGGATTTAATTAAAAACAGATACAGTGTACGTGGTTACCAGTCAAGGGAAGTGGAATGAGAAAAACTGGAAAAAGTACTGGATGCCGCGTGCGTGGCACCCACTGCAGTGAATAAACAACCGTTCCGTTTAATAGTGGTGAAAACTGAAGGCAGGAAGATGAACTTAAAACTATTTACCCTGCTGAATGGTTCACAGAGGCCCCTTTGGTTATCTGTGCCTGTGCTGTTAAATCAGAGTCATGGACTCGCCGGGACGGACGTAACTATGTGGCGGTGGATACAGCCATTGTCATGGACCACCTTATACTGGCCGCCACTGAACTGGGACTGGGAACCTGCTGGATAGGGGCTTTTGATGTGGAAGCAGCCCGGAAAGTTCTTAAAATACCGGATGATGTTGAACCACTTCTATTCACTCCTCTGGGATATCCTGATGCCAAACCCAGGGGAATGGGTCGCAAAGATCCGAGTGAACTGGTACGTTATGAGCACTGGTGATAACGAACCAATGTGTTGTAAGTTGAACTTATTGGATAAATCGATTTATCCAATAATCCATTTATCAGATAAAAAATCCATTTAAAAAACCACAAGCAGCATTACTATAAAATGGATTATATTTTGTTAAATAATGGAGTTAAATAACTTAGTTAAATTAATGAGTTAAAATATAAGGAGTTAAACCATGAAAAAATCTTTAGGAGCCAAAACTATAACTTATCCCACTCCAGTATTTGTGGTGGGGAGCTATGACTCGGAAGGAAACCCCAATGTCATGACTGCAGCATGGGGTGGGATCTGCTGTTCTGTTCCACCGTGCATAGCCATTTCTTTAAGGGAAGCAACCCACTCATACCATAATATCATGGATAGTAAAGCGTTTACCATTAGTATTCCTTCAGAAGAACATGTAAATGAAGCGGATTACTTTGGAATAGCATCCGGAAAAGATGGGGATAAATTCCAGGCCACTGGCCTCACTCCAGTAAAAAGTGAAGTGGTAAATGCACCCTACGTGGGGGAGTTCCCCTTTGTAATGGAATGTGAATTACTGCAAACCGTGAAAATTGGACTGCACACCCAGTTTATAGGTGAAATAAAAGATGTTAAGGTGGATGAGTCTTTAGCTGGTGATGAATCGTTAATTGAAAAAATCAAACCACTAATTTACAGCCCGGATAATTTATCCTATTATGGTATTGGTAAAATGGTGGGGAAGGCTTTTTCTGTGGGAAAAAAGATTAAATGAAAAATTCACATTCCCTTTTTTTTTATTTAGCCGTATCAATTATTTAATCTTATTTTTAGTTACTCTTCACTTCCTGTATAAACCGTTCTTTGATTTCCTCAGGTTCCAGGGGGATCACCGGGACCTTTGCATTTCCGGGTTGTACTTTCACATGGACAAAAACAGGCCCTTCCATATCCAGAACAGGGGTAAAATCGATTTTATCAGTAGATGTAGTAAATAGGGCAGTATTTTTAAATCCAACTCCTTCTGCAACCTTTTTAAGGTCAGTGGTGGAAGCATAGGTGCATTGATTACCGGTACTACCATAGCATTCATTATCCAGCACCACCAGAACCAGATTCTGAGGGGACTGGTTGTAAATGGTTACCAGGCTACCTAGATTCATGAGAACTGAACCATCCCCATCAAAAACAATTACCTTTCTTTTCTGGGCCAGGGCCAATCCCAGGCCTATGGATGAGGCCATACCCATTGATCCCATCATATAAAAATGTTTAGGGGAATCTTTGACATGGTAAAGTTCCCTGGAGGGAAATCCTATATTGCATATGACCAGTTCATCTTTCAATTGACTGGTGATCTGTTCCAGGGCTTTTATTCTTTCCATTTTTCGAATCTCCATTGTTTTAAATTTTATTTTTAGTAATATTCAATTATACTCATTTAATTTATATCATTAATTCAGTTATATTCAGTTATATTCAGTTATATTCAGTTATATTCAGTTATATTCAATTATATTCAATTATATTCAATTATATTCAATTATATTCAATATTCACTGCTTACCAGAAACTGATCTCCAGCAGTATTCCCAGTGGTGATCCACCCATTTCTGCCAGTATCCAGGATTCGGGTATGAGTTTAAGTGCTTCTTCAGGTGTTTTGGGATTTATGTAGGCGATCTCCAGGGTGTCCAGTATTCCAATGGTGGCTTCTCCCATGGGAATCTGAGCACCCATGAACTCTCCTTCAGTACCTCGATGACTTATGATCATGAGTATGGGGAACTGGTAAAGTTTAAAAAGAGAGGCCAGGACATTAACTGAGTTTCCCAGTCCAGAGTTCTGCATCAGGATGGCAGGTTTTTTACCTCCCATGTAAGCCCCAGCTGCCATACCAAATCCTTCTTCTTCCCTGGTAACTGGAACGTGGATGATATCTGGGTCGCAGTCCACCATTTCCATGAGTTTACTCAGGTTCACACAGGGTACGCTGACCACAAAATCGATTCCGGCTTTTTTCAGTCCATTAAAAACTGCCTGGCTGCTGTCCATAAAATATTTCCCTCGTTAACGTTTTATTATCCCTTAAGGTTTTTTATTCCCTTAGATTTTTTATTCCCTTAAGATCTGATATTCTTTGCTCTTTTTTATTTTATTACCCGTAATGAATACTCATCTTTAGAAGAAATAATCATTCTCTCAATATGTCATCCACATCTACATTTGTTTTGGTGGCTATTTCTCTTAACTGTTCCACCAGTGTATCATCCAGGGGAATACCTTCTTTTTGATGAGTTTTCACGTTTCTGACTTCGAAATCTCCAGGTATCATCACGTTGGGATCGGTTTTTATCTGGGCAATGAAATCATCGACATCTTGTTTGAAGTCATCAAGCTCCACGAACTTGGATGGGTCAATAGCAGTAATCAGGTCTCCTTTGGTACAGGTAACTTCTGGATTTGCGGTTCCAGTCACTCCTTTACCATAAGATGCCTGAACCAGAGGTCCGGCCATTATTTCAATCATGAAGGACAGGGCGTATCCTTTGTGGGCTCCGAAGGGCAGTATTGATCCTTTTAGGGCTTCTGCAGGGTCAGTGGTTGGTTTACCCTCTGCATCAAGGGCTACGTTTTCAGGTATGGGTCGTCCCTGGCGTTTGGCTTCCAGGAGTTTTCCCCGTGCTGATGCTGATGTGGCCATGTCCACTGAAACGTAGTGACTACCGGAGGGTATTCCAATGGCCAGGGGATTGGTTCCCAGTATCGGTTCTTTCCCTCCGATGGGTGCCACTGCCGGTTCGGTGTTGGCAGTTATAATACCAATCAAATCCTCCATAATGGCCATGTCTGAATAGTAACCGGCTACTCCAAAGTGGTTGGAGTTGTGAATACCCACCATACCGATCCCGGTTTCTTTGGCTTTCTGGATAGCCATTTCCATACTCCTGTAGGTCACTACATGTCCAAATCCATGATTACCATTTACCAGGGCAGTTGCAGCACTTTCTTTTTCCACATCAAGGACAGTTTGTGGTTTGATGGTGCCAACTTCCAGTCCCTTGATGTACTGGGGGAACCTGCCAATTCCATGGGATGAAAACCCTTTGAGGTCTGCGTCCAGGGTTACTTCGGCGATTATGGATGCTTCTTCTGATGGCACATCCAACTGAGTTAGAATATCAATAATCAAGGATAATTCCTGTTCTGGAGTAATTTTCATATGATATCACCTTCCTAAAGTTAGTTCAAACAATTTAATCTGTAATGTAAACCTAAAATTCGTAAATAAAATTATTTTGTAGTTTAAAGTTTTATCCATCCTTCCTGGAAGGTTTTAACTTCAACTTTCTCCTCAGGGTCTTCAACAACTGTTCCAATGACCTGGGCGGGATGATGTTTCCCAATGATTTCAAGGGCTTCTGGGACCGTTTCTTGAGGTAAAATAACCGTAAATCCAATACCCATATTGAAAACCCGGTACATCTCCTCAACTTCCACTCCCTGGGAGGATATGAATTCAAATATTGGCTGGGGCGATGGAAGGTCATTAATACGGTAACCTACTCCATTTTTAAGCCTTTTAAGGTTTGTAAACCCGCCTCCAGTTATATGGGCCAGACCGTGGACTTCTACATTCTCCAGGAGGTCCATGATTGCATTTACATAGATGCGGGTTGGTTCCAGGAGTGCTTCTCCCACAGTGATGTTTTCATCGGTGGGGAGAGGATCATCCACCTTGAGACCTGCTTCTTCGAAGAACACTCGACGTGCCAGGCTCAATCCGTTACTGTGAATTCCGCTGCTTTCAAGACCCAGAATAACGTCGCCTTCCTGAATTTTTGCACCGGCAACAACTTTATCTAAATCCACCAGCCCAAGACCAGTGGCAGCCAGGTCAAAATTCCGCACTATCTCGGGTAATGATGCTGTTTCTCCTCCAATCATGGCTACGTTGGCCTGACGGCATCCTTCAGCAAGCCCTGCAGCGATCTGACTTGCTGCTTCGGGGTCTGGTTTTTCCACGGCCAGGTAATCTACCATGGCCAGGGGACGGGCTCCCACACAGATAAGATCGTTAACTACCATGGCCACGCAGTCGATACCTACAGTATCGTATTTTTCCATGAGTTCTGCCACCAGGATCTTGCTTCCCACTCCGTCGGTACTCATGGCCAGGCCCTGGTTTCCCAGGCGGACCAGGGCGGCGAAGTGACCGCTTTCGGTTATAATATCCTGATATTGGAGTGTTTCTTTTAGTTTTTTAGTGAGGGCGGAGACTGTGACCTCTTCCAGGTCAATATCTACCCCTGATTCTGAATAAGTTACCACTTTGATCACCAGATGATTTAAAATAAAATATAATTCGTGAGTATTGTATAGAGTTATTTGATTGAACATTAATAAAACTTTTTAGATTCTCTCGTGCAAAATTAACTAGTTAATTATGGTCATATATCATTTTTATAGTCTTTTAAAAGGCAAAAAAAGTATAATACATAGTTTGGCCAAAGATGGGAGATTAATTTTCCGATGCATTGGTTGGGAAGAGTTTACTTTTTCCTTTGATTTTTTATCGGGACAATTTAGAAGGAAGGTCACCACTTCTATCATGGCATTAGCTCCTATTTTCCGAACATGGTAATCCTCATCGTCAAGATATGCTTTCAATCGATTTAAATGTCCTTTTTCCATGAAAGTATGGGCATAAATAGTTGCTAGTCGTTCTAAAGAATCAGCTGGTTTCCACTGAAAATTGGATATATTTGAATAGGGTATAACTCCTTCTTCCAAAATGGTTCCAAAAGAAAACTCTTCCATATCTGTCAATTCAGGGAAAAGTTCTTCTAATTGGTTTGAAAAAAGGATTTTATCTAGAAAAACATTTATTTGACGGTACCTTCGTATAAAAGGAAAAAGATACCGGTTTTTTGAACTAAAAAATGATTTTTCTCCTTCATGAGATTGTCCATTTAGGGGAGATGAAAAGGGTAAGTGGAATGGTGTGACCTTCTTCTGGCCAAATTTTTCTAGATCAATAGAAAACTCTGTAAAAACTTCTAAAATTAGGTCTGCCAACACTATATTATTAATCATGCCTGATATGTCCTCTAATGATTCTTGTGCAGCGGTACTAACATTTAATTGAGGATCATCACGCATATCATCCAAATCTTGAATAATAAGCTCACGTAATAATTTTTCAGTAATTAAGGGGTATAATTTTCCTAAGCTATAAGCTCTAACATCTTTTTTGGGATGGGATAATAGAACCAAAATAAGTTCTAACCCTAGTTTTATTTGATGTTTGTGAGTGTGAGTAATGGCTATTTTTATTTTTTTTTCCAGGTCACGGTGCGTTGGGGATTCGTTTTTTAGCAGATTTTCTGGATAGATTTGCCATTCGGGGGAATGTTCAAAACCCTTTTCTAGGGAATTTCTTTCATAGGTCAACTCGGCCCCATATCACCTCACCTCCCTCTATAGGATGCGGTATTTCCTTCAATTTATTACATCTTATTGCAGCTTAATTCAGCTTATTTCATCTATATTAATATATAAAATTATGATAATTAAACATTACGGTAATATTAGTGGAGTGCTTACATTTATCCCTACATCAATTTGGGTTTAATTTAATGGAGAAACTTAAAAATAAATGATTTGATGAGTTTATCATTTTAAATATTTATAAAGAGTTTTAAATTTATAAGAGCAGATTCTTAAAATAAGGATTTAAAATCAATAAAAAGAATTAGATCAGGTAAAAACAAAATAAAGCGAGATATTCAAAATAAAAAGATAAAGTGGGGATTGTTATTGTATCCTCACAGTTTCGAGGTTCATGGGAGTTTTTGTCTCTATTTTATAACTCCGGTAGATACTACTGGCCAGATCCAGGGTTTTGTAGTTATCCCCGTGGCAGATTAAGATCTTCTCAGGTTTGGGGCTTATGCGGCGCACATAATCCATGAGTTGCCTGCGGTCAGAGTGTCCACTGAATCCTTCAATGGTTTTAATACCCATTTTCACATGGTAAACATTGGTTTTACCTTCTTCTTTGAGGGGTATTTCTTTCCAGCCTTTCTGCAGTCTGCGTCCCAGTGAACCTTCTGCCTGGTATCCTACAAACACCAGTGAACTTCTCTCATCTTCACATAACCATTTGAAGTACTCCACAGAATTTCCACCAGTTAACATACCTGATGTGGAGAGTATAATGGATGGTTCTCCTTCTACAATATCTTTTCTTTCTTCAACACCGTTTACTTTGTGGAAAACATCGGAGATGAATGGGTTGCGGCCCATGTGGAATATTTGGTCCCGAAGGTCTTTGCTGAGGTACTCTGGCCGGGCAGTGTGGATGGCGGTGGCCTCCCAGATCATACCGTCAATGTAGATGGGTACTTCATCAATGATACCGTGGCGTATGTACTCATCCAAGACGATCATTAATTCCTGTGCCCTTCCCACTGCGAAAACAGGGATCAGTATTTTACCCTTTCTTTCCAGTGTGTGGTAAATTGTTTTGATGAGTTCCTTCTCAGCATCGTTCCGGGTAGGCTGCACATCTTCGTGGCCTCCGTAGGTACTTTCCATTACCATTGATTCTATACGTGGAAATTTGGATACTGCGGGTTCAAGGAGTCTGCTTCGTTCATATTTGAAGTCTCCAGTGTAAACAAAGTTATGCTGACCATCTCCAATGTGCATATGGGTGATGGCTGAACCCAGAATGTGACCTGCATTGTGGAGTGTAAGGCGTATGTCCGGGGCTATATCGGTAACTTCCCCATAATCCAGGGTTATAGTATGTTTAATACTCTTTTTAACGTGTTTCACGTTAAAGGGTAGGGGACTGTCTTCCCGGTGGGCTATATCAATATGATCCAGCTGCAGGAGTGTCATTAAGTCTCTGGTGGGTGTGGTACAGTACACCGGTCCCTCGTATCCGTAATGGAAAAGGTAAGGTAAAAATCCGGAGTGATCCAGGTGGGCGTGGGATATGATCACTGCATCCAGGTCGCCCAGGATAAATTCTGGAACGTTCAGGTAAGGATATGAGCTTTTGTCATCTGATCCTGCAACGTTAACTCCACAGTCCAGGAGTATTTTGCTGTTGGATGTTTGCATGAATATTGAGGATCGTCCCACTTCACGAAAACCTCCCAGGGCGGTGAGTCGAACCCATTCATTTTCCATGGATAGTGGCCGGTGGATATTATTCCCTAACTCCTGTAAGAACTTTTTACGTTCTTTACTATTCTTGCGGAGTGTTCTTCTGATTCTTTGGATTATTTCAGAAGATATTGGTGGTGTACGAAGAATTTTAGGAGCCCATCCTATTCTTTTAACAATTTCTCTGGAGGTTGCCCCGTATTTCCCTATTACAAGTCCTGGTTTCCTGGCTTCGATTATGACTTCACAGGTCACATCATCAAAGGAAATATTGGTAATTTTGGCTTCGTCAGGGACTATGCTGTGGATGCGGTTAATGGACTCCTCTGGCTCGGTGAGCACTGTTTTGTGAGAACGAATAATGATCCGTTTTCTGATGTCTTTAGCCAGGTCACGGATGAGATCACCGTTTTCGGTGATTATCTCTGGATTTTTGGTGTAAATCACCACTTCCGGACCTTCAAATTCCACTTTTGCCACTTGAACTCGGTCGGGTAATCTTTGTACTATTGTGTTTTTAATTTCTTGAATCTCTGAACCCATAAAATCACTTCTAGAAAAATAGAAAATAGTTTGAGCCCAAATTGGGGGCCCTTTTTAAAGTTATTTATAATGTTTTTAAAGTTGTACTGTTAATAAAAAATTAGCTAAGTTCCTTTATTTTTTGGTTAACCTCTTCCTCGGATAATTTCTTAAATCCTTCTTCCTCGGTAATAGTGGCTACCAGGATTGAATTGCCAGAATAAGCATCCCTTTCCATTGCAGATTTAATGGCCCTGATGGCCACGTCTATACCTTCTTCCACGTAGAGATCTTTACTGTAACGATCTTCTAAGACACCGTAGGCTACTGGTGAACCAGAACCTGTGGATATCATGAGATCCTTAATAACTCCTCCAGTTGGGTCCAGGGAATAAAGAGCAGGGCCTTTATCATCCACTCCACCCAGGAGTGTCTGGACATAGAATGGATAACCTCTTGATGAGTGTAAGATGTTGGAGGTGAGGGTGGCTGCGGCTTCTACATTGATTCGCTTACCATTTCGGAGTCTGAAAAGTGCCACTTCTGCTCTGATGTACTTCATCAGGCTCTGGGCATCGGAAACTGCACCAGCAATGGTGGTTCCAATGTGATCATCTATTTTGAAGATCTTGTCGGCCACTTTATGGGCTATGAGATTACCCATGGTAGCTCTAGTTTCGGTAGCAAAAACAACTCCGTCCTTACAGGTTAAACCAACAGTTGTAGTGCCTTTAAGTCGATTTTCATCATTCATAGAATACACCTCAAAAAAACATAAGATAAAAATAGCTTTCTATGTGCTACTTTAAGATTCATTGTATATAAATATTGCTTAATTTTACTGGTTAAATACAATCTAATTACCAGTTTTTCTGTCTTTATTTTTCATGCCCAGCCTATATAAGTCTTTTCCCTTATTTTTTATATACTTACAAGTTATCACCGCAATATTCGCTTTTTATCATCAATTAAAGGATTTATATTCATTTATCCCTTTTGAATCAGTATAATAATGGTTATTTAGTATTAAACACCAGAGTCATCTGATATAAAGTCATCTGATATTATAATAATGGATAACTGTTGGTGTATCTTTCTTGAATTAATTAAAGTGAAATATTACTGAATGATATTATTTGAAGTTGGGGACATTCCCATTAATTTTATACCCTCCCAGACTTCCAATATATAATATGAAAGGTAAGGTAATAGGTGACATTCTAGTTTTGAAAAATCAGCAGGTGGACAATCCCCAGGAACTCCTTAATATTCCCGGGGTAAATCGGGTTGTACGTCTGGGCAGGATAAAGGGACTCCAGAGGGAGCCAGATGTGGAAATAATTCTTGGCGAGGGCACCGAGACAGTTCACCGGGAAAACCATTGCCAGTATAAACTGGATGTGGCCAGGGTAATGTGGTCCAAGGGAAACACCACTGAAAGAAAGAGGATGGGTCAGTTAGTCCGGCCAGGAGAGACCGTGGTTGATTTATTCGCAGGAATTGGTTATTTCACCATACCCATGGCGGTACATGCAAATCCAAAGAAAATCTATGCTGTGGAGATAAATCCAGTTGCCCATGGTTACCTATCTGAAAATATAGAACTTAACCATGTTCAGGATGTGGTTGAACCTATTCTGGGTGACTGCAGGGATGTAGCACCACGAAATATTGCAGATCGAGTTTTAATGGGGTACATTGGGAATACCGAGGAGTATCTTGACCTGGCAATGGAAGTAGTCAAAGATGGTGGGATCATTCATTACCATGAATCTGTTCCAGATAAATTGAAATATATACGGCCTGCCGAAAGGATCCAGGAAGCTGCAGGTGATTTTGATGTGGATATACTAAACCAGAGAATTATAAAAAAGTATTCACCAGGGGTTTATCACATGGTGGTTGATGCCCAAGTGCATAAAAATTAAAAAAAGGGGATGATTGGGGGGATTAATATGGAAATTTTCGAGACCATAAGTCAGAGAAGAAGTATCAGGCGATTTAAAAAAGAGGATATTGATGAATCTTTAATTGAGAAGATTATCCAAGCCGGTATCTGGGCACCTTCAGCAGGGAACCTGCAGAGCTGGGAGTTGATTATGGTTAAAAATTCTCATACCAAAGAAAAACTCTCTGAAGCTGCTTATATGCGTGATTTTATAGCTAAAGCGCCGGTGGTAATGGTTCCGTGTATTAACCAGCGTGTTTCTGGTGCTATTTATGGTAAGAGGGGTGTGGAACTTTACTCCGTACAGGATGTTTCTTGTGCTATAGAGAACATGCTCCTCATGGCCCATGCACTGGGTATTGGGGCCTGCTGGGTGGGAGCCTTTGATGAACAGCAGGTAATAAACTTACTGGGCACACCATCTTATGTGCGACCTGTAGCACTGCTTCCTATGGGTTATCCAGACGAAAAACCACATTCACCGCCCAGGCGGGATGCAGCTGATTTTTTACACTTAGAAAAATATTAAACTGTCCTTCTTTTTTCTAAATCCAATCAATGTCATTAACTGGCCTTAAATTATAAATAGGGTTAATTCCTATAATTGATAATATCAAACAATATTGTCATTGCTTTTCATGATGAGGTTTTTCCTGGAATAATCTAATGGATTGATTCATTCGTTTAAACGGTAAACATTTACAGGACAATCGGAAGGTTTGTAGGTGGTAAAATCATGGCGATACTTTCATATAAAGTTCAACAGTAATCCATCAGTAAATCCATCAGTAAATCCATCAGTAAATCCATCAGTAAATTTATCGTAATCCAAAGCATAGAAATATAATAAAAAATAAAAAAGTATTCTTGTAATATTAATATGATATTAATTATTTGGGAGTAAATATGTCACAGCAGTCCAAGATTTTGGTGGTGGAGGATGAAGCCCTCACTGGAATGGAACTCCAGAAAAAATTGATTTTATGGGGTTATGATGTGGTAGATATAGTTTCTTCAGGAGAAGATGCAGTTAAAAAGGCATTGGAACTGGAACCAGACCTTATTTTAATGGATATTCTACTCAAGGGCTGTATGAATGGGATAGATGCTGCTAAGATCATTAAGAAAAATAAGCAAATCCCAATTATTTATCTGACTGCCTACTGTAACTCTGAAACTTTCCAGGGTGCCAAGGTCACCCAACCTCAGGCCTACCTCATCAAACCATTTGATGAAAACGAACTGAAATTTGCCATTGAAATGGCTTTTTACAGTAATCAATCCCGGTTAAAACTGGAAAAAAGCGAAGCACATTACCGAATTCTTGCGGAATGTTCTCAGGATATGATTTTCATTATAAATAAGGAGTTAAGGGTGGATTATGTTAATAAATCTTCATTAAAACATTTAAAACTTACCAAAGAAGAAATTATTGGTAAACCAGTTAAAAATGTATTCCCAAAACAGGTTTTTGACGTGCAGATAAGTGCGCTGCAGTATGTGTTTAACACTGGAAATTCAATTCGTGTAAAAAACCCATTCATATTCCCTGGCTGTGAATTGTGGCTGGATACCCGGTTAAAACCCTTAAGAAATGATGAAGGTGAGATATATGCGGTTATGGGGATTTCAAGAGAAAACAATGAAAGTAATCTCCATGAAGCTCAAAAAGATAAATTAAAGATGAAACCTGATTAAGATAACCTATTATGATGTTGAAATGGAAATCAAGTGATATGGGACTCACTAATTAAATAAGTGGTATGGTAAAACATTTACTTTAACTGGGCCATTATGTTCGGTTTTCTATTTATTGGAAACTTTATTTAGAAATTTTGTATGTTTAAGTGGATGATGACTTGGGATTAAGGGTGAGTAACTAGGGATATGGGAAAGGGAGGCTTTTAATTATGAATTTGGATGAACTGGAAATTCTCCTGGTTGAAGATAATCCCACTGATGCTGAACTGACCCTGAGGGCTTTGAAGCGGAAAAACTTAGCCAACAGATTGGTTTGGGTCAAAGATGGGGAGGAGGCCCTTAACTTCATTCATGCTAAGGGCCAGTTTCAGGATAGGGATCCTGAAGATTTGCCTCGTTTGATACTCCTGGATTTAAGAATGCCTAAGGTAGACGGTCTGGAAGTTTTAAAGGAAATAAAGGCTAGCGAGCGAACCCGGAAGATACCAGTTGTGGTTCTGACTTCTTCACAGCAGGATAAGGATCTGGTGGAAAGTTACAAGTTGGGGGTAAATAGTTACGTGAGTAAACCAGTGGAATTTGATGAGTTCATAGAAGCAGTTTCAACCCTTGGATTGTACTGGATGTTAATAAATAAACATCCCTGATGTGAACATGGGTATTGAGGGAATCAATTCGGGTGGAAAGAATCTTAGGGGGATAATCTATGGAGGATACTATTCGTATTTTAATTCTGGAAGATGTTCCATTGGATCTGGAGTTAATGGAAACTGAACTTAAAAGGGATGGCATTAATTTTGTTTCTCGTTGTGTGGAAGAGAAAGAAGAGTACATAAACCTAATAACCGAGTTTCAGCCAGAAATAATCCTGGCTGACCATTCTCTGCCCCACTTTGATGGTATATCTGCCATGTACATTGCCCAGGATATTTCACCAGAAACCCCATTTATTTTTGTAAGCGGGCAGATGGGAGAAGAATTCGCGGTTGAAATGCTTAAAAAAGGAGCCACGGATTATGTTCTAAAACATAACCTTTCTAAATTAGGACATTCTGTAAAAAGAGCTCTTAAAGAGGCAGAGGAATATCGTAATAAGAAAGAGGCAGAAGAAAGACTGGCAAAAAATGAGAATAAATACCGGGCACTTTTTGAATTATCTCCAGACTATGTGGTGGTTTTAGACCCAAAAGGTAGGGTGCTGGATATAAATCACAGGGTGGTAGAGAGCACTGGATTTTCCAGAGAGGAACTCGTTGGCACAGACGTGAATGAACTTGTCAGAACTTTCCTAAGTTACACCATTGATGAAGATAGAATATTCAAATTTTTAACCAGCAATCAAATTGAGCCCGTGGAAATAAAAATAGAACTTGACAATGGAATTGAATATGTTGAAGTGCATCACGCCCCTATTATAATGGAAGGGGAAATTTTTGCCATTCAAATAATTGGAAGAGAGATAACTAAACGTAAAAAAGCAGAAAAAGATTTAATCGAAAGCAAAAAAAATTTACATAATTTAAATATATATTTGGAAGCTATAATAAATGCATCCCCGTTCGCGATTGTTGATTTACACCCTGATGGGCGCGTAAAATCTCTATGGAATCCTGCAGCAGAGAATATTTTCGGTTGGAAAAAGATGGATGTATTGGGGAAACCTTTGCCTTTTTTAAATGAAAATAAAGAAATTAAATACGAAAATATCATGACTAATGTTCTTTCTGGTGAATTAAAGTCGGATATTGAACTGGAATGTGCTCGAAATAATGGTGAATTGATTTACACCATGATGGCCACCGCACCACTTTTAAATATTGATAACAACCCTCAGGGAGTTATGGCAACTTTTGCAGATATCAGTGATATGATCATGGCTGAAAAGCAGATTAAGGCTTCTTTAGAGGAAAAAGAAGTTTTGTTGAGGGAGATTCATCATCGGGTGAAAAATAATCTACAGATCATCTCCAGTCTGATGAGTCTGCAGTCAGAGTACACTCAGGAACCAGAAACACTGAAGATGTTTCAGGAAAGTAAAAATCGTATTCGGTCCATGGCCCTTATCCATGAAAAACTGTACCAATCTGAAGACATGGCCCATATTGACTTTGGGGAATACTTGATGAGTCTTTCGGAGATGCTTGCAACGTTTCATAGGGAAAAAAGTAATGTTTGTGTTCTTTTAGAGTGTGATTCGGTTTTCCTGGAAATCGACACTGCTATTTCCCTGGGGCTTATTGTAAATGAATTGGTGTCGAACTGTTTTAAACATGCTTTTCCCGTGGAATCAGAGGGTATAATTGGAATAAACCTTTCCAAAGTGCCTGAAGGGTATTTACTGGAAGTGGCCGATAATGGGGTGGGACTTCCTGATAATTTTGATATAAAAAACACCAACTCCCTGGGACTTCAAATTGTTCAAACCCTGACCATACAGTTAAGAGGTTCTCTGGAAATAGAAAAAGAGGATGGGGTCAGTTTTAAGTTGGCTTTCAACAATGAATGACATTAATTTATTAAAAGCATTTTTTTTTAAAAAAATCAGATCAGGAGTTATAACTCCTGATAATCCATTGCATTATTATCATGTTTAATTTTATCATTTCAGGGAGTAATATTTACTTGGAGTCACTATTCAACTACATCTTCCCTGTGCTTGGGTAAAAACCATTTTTGTGCTACAAAGGTGGGGATCACTGCACTGGAAACTACAACTCCAATAAGCACTGAATATTGCACGGAATCTATGTAACCTGCATTAAGGCCGAATAAACTGGCTATTGTTCCAAATGTAAGCCCTGTACTCATTAAAAGAGTGGTGTACATGCTTCCATTGGGGATGTATCTGTTTGCAAGGAAGTAAACTCCCAAGAACTTGGCTAAGAGTTTGATGACAAATAATATCAGGAATAGTCCCAGTGATGCCAGGATCAAGGAGAATGAAACTTTTAAACCACCTACTATAAAGAAAATAGGGGTTATAGCAGCGTATGCAACGGTTCTCATTCTAACCATTAATTCCTTCACTTTTGCCAATTCCTTTGACATTAAAAGTCCCAAAATAAATGCCGGTAAAACTGCTTCTCCATTCCCAATTGCGGCAAAATACATAAATATTACCAGAAGCACGAAAATGTATTTTATTTCCGGCTCTATGACTTTATTTTTGAGTTTTTCGTGGTTGAAAATGTGTTTAGAATATTTGGATGCTAAAATTATAACCACAATGGAAACTATGATGAATAGAACCGTGTACAAATCAGGTTTAATGAAAAGGATACTCAGTACTATCACGGTTAACATATCAGTTATGAAAGTAGCTGCCAGTACTATTTTAACCAGATTAACATCTGGAATATCTGTTTCCAGTAATACAGAATATACAACTGCCAGTGAAGTTGTTGAAAGTGCAATTCCAGCGATTAACGCTGCTTGGATGTTCCACCCTGCTATAAAATAGGTGTAAATAGATGCCCCAATAAAAGGCGCTAAGAAGGAGAAAAATCCTATTAAAAAACTTTCTTTATACTTTTCTCTCATTACCTGTGTATCAATCTCTGTACCAGCCATGAATGTTAGCAGAATTCCACCAAATGAAGCGATCATGGTCATCCAATCAGTTGCATGAAGAAAGCCAAGGTTTCCAAAAATAACTCCCACTATCAGTTCTATGATGGCTACTGCCATTCCTACTCTTAAAGAAATTAAACTTGCTATAAAAATAGCAATAATCAATATTAATATGTTAACTTGCGCTAATATGTCTACTGTCAATTAAATGTCCTCCTAAACTTATTTTATGGTAGGAGTCATCAGCTTAAAAAAAAGCAGTTAAAGGTGAACCCCTTCACCTGTAGGTTAATATTTAGTTTGTATACTCAGTTGTATATTTTATTTATAATTAACTGGTTTTGTTAAACCTTGAGTTAAATTGAAATTTTTAGGTTTTTTACCTATATAAACAGTTGATTAACGGTTAGTTAAATCAGTTAGTTAAAAAACTTTTTCCATAATATGATGACTTAAAAATTCTTTTGTTAAGTATTTGGGGTACACTGGCAATCTTTCTTCCAACTGGAATCCCAGTTCTTGGGTTAATTCCATTAGTTCATCTAACTCCGGCCAGGGTGCTTCCGGGTTAACGTAATCCTTGGTCAGGGGTGAAACACCGCCCCAGTCATCTGCCCCTGCCAGGAGAAATATCTGGGCAGTATCCCGGTTAAGGTTAGGGGGGACCTGTACACCACAATCTGGGAAAAGCAGGCGGGTAACTGCCACCATTCGAATCATATCCAGGAGTGAAGGTTCACTGTAAGATTCCATTTCAATCCCTGGTTTGGGTTTGAAATTCTGAATAATTATCTCCTGAATGTGACCATATTTATCCTGAATTCTCCTGATCTCCAGGAGCGAATCAGCTCTTTCCTCCACAGTCTCCCCAATACCAATTAAAAGTCCAGTTGTAAATGGTATCTTCAGTTTTCCCGCATTTTCAATGGTTTCAATTCTTAATTTAGGATCTTTACCTGGACTCTTCTGATGAGCTGGACTCTCCATCAGTCTGCGGCTGACAGTTTCCAGCATCAGGCCCATGGACGCGTTTACTTCCCTTAACATTTTAAGCTCATCTTTTTGGAGTATACCGGGGTTACTGTGAGGTAACAGGCTGGTTTCATTAAGTGTCCTCTCACAGAGGTGATAAAGATATTCCAGCATCCCTTCAAATCCCAATTTCTCCAGAGCAGCCCGGACCTGTGGTGTGGTATCAGCCTGTTCTCCGAAGGTGAAAAGGGCTTCCCTGCAACCATAATGGTCTGCTTTATGGATGGTAGACATGACCGTGTGGGGTGGTAAGATTAAAGTGGCATCTGGATCTCCAGGTTCCCGGCGGAAAGTGCAGTATCCACAGTCATTTCGACAGATATTGGTTAAGGGTAAAAAAACGTTTTTAGAATAAGTTATTCTGTTTGTCTGTCGGAGTGAATTGGCCTGCATCATCAACTGCAGAACACCCTCACTCTGAACTTCAAGTAAAGAAACCAGCTGGTCTTTGGATAACATTTTCATCTTTTTTTTGTTATCTGTTGGGGTTATGTTCTATTTTTAGTGGTATTTCCAATAAGGTTTTTAGCAGAAAAATTGTTTCAACCTTTAAGGCCATTATTTCATCTTTCCAATATTATTTCACCCTTACTGGTTATTGTTTCAGCCTTCCAGGGCTGAAACCACTAGTTCTACAAAAAGGGGTCCTATACCACTTTTGTCCTTCCAAAGGACTATGAAAATGGCAATATCATTTACCAGACCCATACCATAATCTGCGTGGCAGTTCATGCTTTCAAAGGATTCTTTAAGACGATATATTCCGTATATATCTGTTTCTCCCTGGATCTGCACTTGGGAACGGATCTGTTCGTCTATTATGGAGATGATGTCTGCGGTTTCATCAGAGAACATATCCAGCTCTCGAGCCTCCATATCCTTTAGTATCTGGGAGATGGTGGAACCCAGTTCTTCGGGTTGGATCTTTTGGCGTGATTTTCCACGAACTATCAGTAATTCCGCACTGTCCATGGCTGCTTTGGAGCCTTCAAAGGCTTCTAACTGGCCCATGATTTGTCCAGCAATGTTACGTGTCTTCAATTAGTTTCCTCCACCATTTTTTATTTCTGCTTTAAGTTCACCCATAGTAGCTACCTTTTCTGCGAATGCATTGTGACGGTGAATACTCTCCTCGTTAACCTGTTGAACAGTGATCAGGGTGTCATCGGGTAGGTGGGAGAATTCTTTCACAATCTTCTGTATCATATGCCTTACGCAGTCTTCCACGAACATGGGATGCTCGTGGGCATTAACCACAACTGCATGTTCATCGGGTCTTTTCAAAAGTTCACAGACATAGGAGCTCATGGAGTCTTCAATTATCTTGATAATATCTTCACCCCTGATTGTCTGCTGGGCGGGTACTTCAATCATGATACTTCCCCTACCCCTTTGATTGTGGGATGCGAAGGTGACAGTTTCCAGGACTTTTTCAGTGGTCTCTTCATCTAAAAATTTCAGAAGCTTCTGTTTAGAGCTTTCCTTCACAGTTTCCTGGGCGCAGGGACATACAGTCATCCCCACTACTTCTGCTCCGATCATCTTCCGAATGACCACTCCTTCCTTGGTACGGTAACCAATGGCATCCGCCATTATGTTCACCATTTCCTGGGTTTTGTGTTGGGTCACCGGCGACTTCTTCATGATCATGAAGTCACTCTTCATACTGACCTCGGCCCGCTTGGCGTATTTGTGCTTTTCAAGTAGTAAACTCACTATCTCAGCACATAACGACTCTACTTCCATTGCATTGTCTTCTACAGCTTCCTCTAAGACGTGGCTAATGGCTTCTGGGTTGCGTGACATGTGGATGCCTCTTTGAGTGCTGGGCAGATCCACAAAGGCATCGAAGGTGGGTAAAAGAACAATCGGCCTTTTACTATCCCTTTCGATCTTTAAGAGTTTTTTAACCCCTTTCACCCCTACTCTGGTGAGGTGTACGGGGATGGTAGGTAACTTTTCCTGGGTATCAGGTAAACACGGTGGTTCCAATTTTTTCACCCCTTGAGTTCTCAATTACTCATAAATTAACTAAAAAACATAAAAAGCAACTGGTTTGTTTCTCATTTTTTGATGAATTAATTATATGGCTAAATTTTTAAGCTCTGGTTTGTTTTATCCATTCCTTAATGAATGGTTTTTTTTGTTGAATTTTAGATTTTTTATGGAGATTTTTATTAAATAATGGAAATTTTTACTACAAATTAAACTCAGTCTATTTCTGTTATAAATTAGGGGATATAAAAAGAGTTATGTTTTTAAGGTATTTTTTGATACATTTTGTATTTGATACATTTGTAGTAAACGTGATTTTAGTCTTAACTTGTTTTTTCCCAAGAATATCTTTTCCATTGTAATTTCATTTCCACTGATAATCCTTTTCTACCCTATTATCTTTCATATTATCCAATATTAATTACTCCAATAGAAATTACAATATGGAAAGAATCGTTAAGCATCATTCTAGTGCTTTTTGGAATTCAAGGATATTTGTGTCTTTTAAACTGTCCCTGGACATGACTCTGGCACCATAAATATCTTCAGCTCGTTTTGCCAGGATCTCTCCGGATTTGTCATTTTCGACCACCACTAAAATCTCCTGCACATCAAATTGTTCCATTTTACGATTAATATCATTTTTAACATGGGATATTTTCTTTTTTATGGGTTCAAGTGCGGTTTCAGGAATTTTAGGGTTGAGAATACGCATGTCCTCTGCTTCCAGGGGCACCCCTGCCACAACTATTCTCAAGGGTTCAACTCCCCAGCGGGTTAATATCTTTTTGAAGTTTCCCTTACTTGTGAGCAGGATGAATTTTTCTGAAAGCCGTTTAACTTCCTCTTCAACATTTTCCTTTTCCAAAACACCGAAATCTACCAGAATATCATCAATTTTATTTCTAATGTCTATTAATTGGCTGCAGAATTCTTCAGCATCTTCCTGAAGTAGTTTATGGGATGGTCTGCTGGAGTAAATGAATTCTTCGGTCTTTATAATGTTGTTTAAAATCTCAGCATAGGCAACTGAATCAACAATGCCTTCTGTAGGGGTTTTTAATTTTTCAGTACTTTTCTTGGATTGACCTGCTTCTTTAAGAAGTGTTTGGGCCTGTTTGAACCTGAGCTTATCCATTGACATCTCCTCAAAATGTATTAACTCATCAGTATTAATGTTTAAAATTCCATTTTTGTTTAAGTTTCAGCATTAGTTATTTTGTTTAATTTAAATTTCATGGGTATTTATTGAAATTAACGTTATTTATGGAATTGATAGTTTTATGGGGGTTTATTTTAAATTAAAGTTATTTATGGAATTTTATTCAAGTTAACGTTATTTACGGGATTTTATTTTAATTGATAGTTTTTATGGGGGTTTATTTTAAGTTAATGTTATTTATTGAATCTTATTTTAAGTTAATAATTTTCAAGTGATTGATTTAGAATGTGAAAAATGGTGAAAATGTGTCTTGAATTCTTTTAAAAATTCTCTTGGTTTCATCTTTCACCACCAGTTTTCCAGATGGTCGCCACTGGTCTTCATGGGTACTCTTGTCCTTTAACACTTTTATCATTTTCAGGTTGGAGCGGGACATGGCATCTTTACTATAACCTCCTTCCAGGATCAGCACCATCTTGGGAGTCAGTTCCTGCATGTAGCAGGAGATCCATGGATAAAAATCATCATCTAACTGGAGACTGGAAAGGGGATCATCCCGATGCCCGTCAAAACCAACATCCAGAAAGTAGAAGTCTGCCTTGAATTTCCTGCAAGCTGGTTCTAAGATTCTCTCTAAGACGTAAATATAATCAGAAGTACCCGAACCCGGAGGTAATGGTATGTTAAGATTGAAACCTTCCCCCTTTCCACTGCCAGTTTCCTCAATAAATCCTTTTCCAGGGAAAACAGTGTTCGGGTCCTGGTGTATGGATATGTAGAGGACCTGAGGATCATTGTAGAATATTTCGGCTGTTCCATTCCCGTAATGGGCGTCAAAATCCACTATCACGAATTTTCGCAGGCCATGGGTTTTTCGCATGTACTCCAGGGCCACTGCAAGATTGTTGATTAAACAGAAACCCATGGCAGTATCTGCGGTGGCATGGTGGCCCGGAGGTCGTGCCATAGAATAAGCAAAATCATACTGGCTGAAAACAAGTTTTGAGGCTGTGATTGCCCCACCTGCTGCCAGTTTTGCAATTTCGTAGCTTTGGGGGGAAGCGAATGTGTCAAAGTCCAGGTAACCCCCACCACTTTCTGTAAATTTTTGCAAATGCTTCAGATAGGTGCTGGTGTGCACCCTCAGGAGGTCATCATCACTGGCAGGTGTGGGCTGGTGAATATCTAATTTTTCCACTTCACCCTGATCTATGAGGTAATTCATCATAACTTCCAGTCTTTCCTGATTCTCAGGATGGGATCCAGTTTGATGACGTGCGTATTCTGGGGAGTAAACCAGGGAAATCACACAAAACGCCTCTAAGGAATTTTTTTATGATGATTTTAGATTATTCCGGGATATAAGATTATTCCGGGATATAAGATTATTCCGGGATATAAGATTATTCCGGGATATAAGATTATTCCAAGATATAAAAATTATTCCAGGGATAATCAATTAAACTAACTTTAATCCATTATAATGGTTATAAATTTATTTTAATCTGTTCACATGTGTTTTTTCATTTTTACATGTGATTTTTATTTGTTCACAGCATTCTACTTGAACTGAGGTCTTCTTTCACAATATTAAGCACAGTTTGGGTGTAGGTTCTCTGCACATCTGGTTCCTTGAGTAAACCTTTTATAAACTGGTCCAGTTCACTGGTGTCTTTAAATCTGGCAACCAGTATGGCATCAAACTCTCCGGTAACATCATACATGCACAGAACGTTTTTATGGTATGCGGTCTTGTCCTCCCAGTTTGCAAGTACTCCTCCTTTTACTCGTACTCCAATGATAGTGGTGAGGTTGTAACCCAGTTTACTGTGATCGATCACTGGTGAGAATTTCTGGATTACTCCATTTTTAGTGAGTTTTTCCATGCGATTATGCACAGTCCCTATGGAAACATCAAGACGCTTTGCTATTTTCCTATAGGACATTCTTCCGTCGCTATTGAATAAATTAATGATTTCTCGGTCTACTTCGTCTATTTCCACGAGTTCATTCTTTTTATCATTTTCTTTCATCGTATTCACCGTTCATATGAACATTGTTTATATTTTTTCAATTTGAGCTATGTTTAATTATACATTTTTCATATATTGATGCAAATAATTTAAATATAAGTTTGTACAACCTATTATTAGGTGATCAAATGGCTTTGTTGGAAGAAACCATAAAAATGAGGTATATTGCGCTGGTGAAGAAGGGAATAATTGATGATGAGGAATGCAGGTCTTATACCAAAAAGATGGATTTTGAGCCGTGTATGGTGAAGAAGGTTCAAAAATTTGAAGACTATTTCGTACCTGGCACTGTGCTTTTAAGTGATAGGGCAAGTTACAAGTTGAGAATTGAGTATCCAATGGAATAAAAATCACATTATCTTTTTTGGTTAAGGGCATGTTAACTCCAGAATAAACTTAACGTCTTTTAAAATTAAACTTCACGGTTAAATTATATTCTTCATTATATTTATTTTATTTTTATATTATTTTTTGCTGTTTCCTACTTTATTTAAATCATTGTTCAACAGAGGGGCTGATCAGTGATTAAAAGTTTCATTCTAAAGTAAATAAGTTCCATAAACTTCAAAATTATATAAATTCCAACGTAACCCCTGTACCGCGAGGTATAATGAAAATTTAGATTTTATAGTTAGATATCATTGTTTATAATATGATTGGTGCTTATGAATGTCAGGGAATGTGATTTTAGGTCATGGCCAGCACCCCTGCATCAGTTATGCCGTATTTTTCCATGGAATGAGATCTTTTAACCATTCCTGATTCTATAAGTCCGTTAAGATGTTTGTAAACCATTGCTCGAGATATTCCAACTTCTTTACCAATTTCCACGGCAGTAAAGTCATTACGGGTGAGCATTTTCATTATTTTAAGACGGGTCCGGGATATCTTCAGCTCGAATGGTGGAAGCCTAACCACTTTCTCTCCAAAACAGGTGAAAATTCCAGCCACTTCCTCCTTGTTTGCTGCAAAATTCAGAAGCGGACCTATATCTCCAGAACCATAGGCAACATAAACATCTCCGTGTATTTTGGCCCCTCTGATAATTTCTATAATCCGATTCAATGCATCCTGAGGGTCTTCTGTGTCTATTCGAATTTCACCTCCCTTTAGGAAAGAGTCCAATTCTGTTTTCCGATGTTTACCATAATGTAATGCAATTAATCCATCCGGTTGGGTTTTCATAGAGACATTAAAAAGACACTGCCCTCTTAAATTGGTAATCAGAGTTTTCATATAAATCACCTTCACTAAAATAACTCACTTCACTAAAACCATTGTCTCATTTTATTATATAACAGTATACCTTGAAAGTTACACGAAGGGTAAAGTTTATAGTTCATCATGATTTAGTACCCTCAAAGAGATTACATGGGGGAATTTGAACGAGTACAATGGATACTATAAAAGCAGAAAACTATACCACCCGACAGTTGAACACTGAGATTAAAAAGGCACTATCTGACGATAAAAATAATTTGGTACTGGAAAATCCCGGTAAACTGGACTCAATTGCAGTGGGTCTAGGTTCCGGTGTAGGAGTCACTCTAAAAGGAGATGCTGGGGATTTTGTAGCGGCACTGAATAACGGGGCCTCCATAGAAATACATGGAAATGTTGGTCGCTACGTGGGAGATAACATGACTTCCGGTGAGATCATTGTAAGAGGTTCTGCTGAAGACGGAGTTGGATTCGGAACCTACAATGGTACCATAGTTGTTTATGGGGATGCTGGCGACGCAGTAGGTCAGCTGAACAAAGGAGGAATTCTGGTAATAAATGGTAATATGGGCAAACTAGCCGGACTTTACATGCTCAGTGGGGATATAATCGTTACTGGGGATGCAGGGGAAGATACTGGGGACTGGATGATAGGGGGGAACATATACGTGGCTGGGAAGTGCCAAACCGGTACAAACGCTGCAGTAATGGAACTTGGTACCTCTGATAAGGATAAATTATCCTCAATTTTCCAGAAGTACAATATAGATGCCCAAGCTGAAGATTTCGTTAAGATTGGGCCTGAAGAGTTAAGGCCCTTTTATGGTAAAGAGGAGGCATCCCAATGAAACAGATACTCCTAACCGATCCTGAAAAGTGCGATGGATGCAATGACTGTATTGAAGCCTGTGTATCGGTAAATGATGAAAGTGGTATTTTCCTGCATAAAATGACTGAAGGTTACCAGACCATTGTCTGCCAGCAGTGCATAAACCCTTCCTGCCTCCGGGGTTGCTTTAGAGATGCAATCTACCGTGAAGGGGATGTGGTGAAGATCAACCAGGACCTCTGTGTGGGCTGCCGTCTGTGCATGCTGATGTGCCCCATAGGAAGTATCACCCACACCGATGATGAGATGCTCAAATGCGAACAACAATGTATGCAGTCACCAGATGACGTACCGGCCTGTGTTAAATCCTGTAAAGAAGGTTGCCTGAGTGTGGTGGATATTAAGGAATTTGCCACCGGTCTGCAGCAGAACTTTGAAATGGATAATACCATGGGATCAAAATCAAAACGCCCCATGTCTCCCTCAGGAGAACTGGCAGTATCCACTGAAGGATTGTGTGTATTCTGTGGTACCTGCGAAATTGTGTGCCCCACCGATGCCATTGAAATCGTGGACAGTCACGCTGAAATCGATAAAAGTCGCTGTATAATGTGTGGATCGTGTACAGCAGCATGCCCTGTGTTGATACCAACTGGGGCCGGGAGTATATGGGACCCTAGAACCATCGCGGACATACGTTACACCTCCAAGGCAGGTAAATATGTTCTCAGGGGTTTTGGTACAGAAAGACAACTACCTAGCCTGGATGATATTATAATATTGCCTGGTCAGGCTTCGGTAGCTCCGGTGGACAAGTACAGGGAAGCATGTAACACTAAAGTTGTACTGGGGACCAGGTACGCAGAAAATCCTCTGGTACTGGAAACACCAGTACTTGTTGCTGGAATGTCCTTTGGGGCTCTGTCAGAGGAATGTAAACTGGCCATGGCCAAAGGTACTTCTCTGGTAGGATCCTGTGCTAATACCGGGGAGGGGGGAATGTTACCTCTGGAAAGAGAATACGCAGATAAATTAATGGTACAGTACTCTTCAGGTCGTTTCGGAGTTTCTGCAGATTACCTTAATGTGGGAGATGCCATCGAGGTTAAAATAGGTCAGGGAGCAAAACCTGGAATGGGAGGACACCTCTTAGCCGAGAAAGTGAGTCCTAAAGTGGCTGAAATTAGGGGAATACCATTAGGAACTGATGCACTCAGCCCAGCACGATTCCTGGATGCCACCAGGCCCGGAGACCTGGATAAACACATAGAACTCATCCGCGAGGTTACTGACTGGCAGGTTCCAATAGTGGTTAAACTGGGACCCGGAAGGGTGAAAGATGATGTTCAACTGGTTGCTGAAGCTGGTGCCGATGTGATATCTGTGGATGGAATGGAAGGAGGTACAGGAGCCGCACCAGAAGTGGTTATTGAACACACCGGAATCCCCACCCTGGCAGCACTTATGGAAGCAGTCAATGGACTGGAAGAAATCGGAATGAAGGACACCGTTGATCTTATCATCACCGGAGGAATCAGAAGCGGGGCTGATGTGGCTAAATCCATGGCCCTGGGTGCTGATGCAGTGTACATTGGAACCGGTGCCATGATTGCAATGGGATGCAGAGCCTGTCGTATGTGCTACACTGGTAAATGTCCGGTGGGGGTTGCCACCCAGGATCCGTTACTGTGTGAACGTCTGGATGTGGATCTGGCTGCCATGCGCGTGGCCAACTATATTAAATCCATGACTGAGGAGACCAAGATGCTGGCCCAGCTTGCGGGTCACGATGATATTCGCAAGTTCACACCAGATGACCTGCGAGCATTAAACAGTGACACTGCAAAGATAACTGGCCTGAGGCTCACTGGATTGTAACTAGAAAAAGAGTTACTTGATTTATAACAAGAGTTCCCTTAAGATTAACTAACTTTAAGGGAATTTATTTTAATTTTTTACTTGTTTTTTTCCTTTGTTAATCTAGTACATGCCTCATATCATCGCATATCCTAAAAATAGTAAATTTAACTTAAAATAGATTTTAAAATGCAGGGTATGAGTTTTAAAATAAAAAAAGAAAATAAGGGATATTTATTCTACAGCTTCGCCTTCTAAACTGGATGCGACCATCAGTGCAATTGCTCTGTACATAAACATCATGATGTAAGGCATTATTACCAGTGGTAATAATATGAATCCAATCAGGATGATCATGGTCAGTGATCCTATGAAGTACCCTATTCCAGCTATTATCCAGATTACTATGAGGGTGATGATGTATTTGCCCCAGCCAATTCTGGATATATGTTCTAATATCTCGCTGAATCGGAATGCTGCTCCTAGGTCTCCATCGTAGTATGCCATGTTGGCGATGGCCATTAGTTCAAACAGTGAAACTATAAATCCTACTATTGCGATTACTATGTACAGTATAGCCATCATCCCGTAAGCTGCGCTTGAAACGGCAGCGACATCGGTGTAACTGGCAGTAGCTACCATACCCATGGTTATGAAATACATAATTCCATAAATTATCAATAGGGGAATGGAATAAATAATACCTACAACAAAGATTTTTAGACCATCAACGAACATTTCCCCAATTTCATCGAATTCAGGGAGCTCGTCAATACCGGCTAAAGTTGCTTTTATTATTCTGAACAAATAGCCCATGACTAAAAAGATAGGAACAATCAAAATCGAAGCAATACATATTACACCCAATATTAGTACTTTTCCCCAGTTAGAGGAAGGATACTTAATTGAGTCGGATACAATCTCTCCTATGTCCATTTTTTTTACCTCCAATTAATTTTTAAACATTTTAATTTATGGATGTCATTTTATAAAAAAGTTCATTTTTAAGAGATATTTTACTTAATTAATGGGTTTTTAAAAAAGATCAATTCAGCAAATTAATTTAGAAATCATTTTTTTTACTTTAAAAAAATAAAAAAAGAGAAAAAAAGATTTTTTATTTATTCTACGGCTTCTGGTTCTAAACTGGATGCAACAAGCAGACCAATAGCACGAGATCCGAACATAGCGATGTATGGGGCAATTACTAGTGGCAATAGGAGGAAACCAATGAGAATGAACATGGTAAGCATCCCTATGAAAAATCCAATGGCACCTACTATTGCGATTACTATGTAGGTTGCAATGTATTTTCCCCAACCGATGTTTGCAATGATATCCAGAATATCACTGAAACGGAAGGCTGCTCCGAGTTCTCCATCATTATAAGCCATATTTGCAATGGCAATGACTTCAACAAGTCCGATTATTAGTGCAACTATTAAGAATACGATGTTACTTATAATAAGCCCCCAGAACATCATTGGGTCTAAGCTGGTACTGGTGGTGACGGTCATTGATGCGCCGATGATTAAATTTAATATCAAAGCTATTATGTACACTGGGATTGCGTAGACAATTGCAACAACGAATATTTTAAGTCCATCCACGAACATATCTCCAATTTCATCGAAATCAGGTAGTTCGTCTACTCCAGCTAATGTGGCTTTTATAATTCTAAATATGTATCCATATACTAAAAATATGGGAACAATCAAAATAGATGCGATCATTATTACTCCCAAAATAAGCACCTTCCCCCAGTTGGAAGAGGGATACTTAAGGGAATCAGATACAATTTCTCCAATATCCATGTTAAATACCTCCATTTTTAGGTATCTGTTATTTATGTTTCTGTTCTTATAAAGATAATGTGTTATATTCACTATAAGGATAATAAAAATCCTAAAAAGTGAATGAATGATAGTACGCATAAAAAATTATTTAACTTAAGTTTTCAACCTCAACTTATCTAAATTTGCTCATTGGGGTTCGAGCCCGGAAACAAACAAAAGTCCCAGAGCTCTGGCGTATAATAAATAAAGATATGGATAGAGAACGAAAATAATTAAAATCCATCCTAATATAGGTATAAATCCAAGAACTCCTGCTATGGCGCCTATAATGGTCCCCAATATGATCATCATTATGTACCAGATTATGTAGTCCACCCAGC
Organism: uncultured Methanobacterium sp.; assembly: GCF_963666025.1. Taxonomy (NCBI): domain Archaea; kingdom Methanobacteriati; phylum Methanobacteriota; class Methanobacteria; order Methanobacteriales; family Methanobacteriaceae; genus Methanobacterium; species uncultured Methanobacterium sp. The sequence continues at coordinate 1,953,770 of NZ_OY762552.1, forward strand.
CTATGGCATTGATGGTGTCCAGTATTTCCCTGAATCTGAATGCGGCCCCAATATCACTGTTATAATAAGCCATATTAGCTATTCCAATGGTGAAAAACACTCCACAGATAACAGCAATGATCAATCCCATTACAAGTAATCCTCCCATTAAACCGAAGGCACTGAAAATAGTAGCGGGTAATATATTATCTCCAGAAGCCCCTAAAGCTACCAGTGAATTAATGGAAGCCCAGATACTTATGAATATGATAAGGAATGGAACGATGAAGTAAACCAGTTCCACTACAAAGATTTTAAGACCATCGGTGAACATTTCTCCCCATTCATCGAATTCAGGGAGATGGTTAACTCCGGCAACAGACCATTTCAGAGCTCTGAAAACATATCCCATAGCTAAAAAAGCAGGAATAATTAAAAAACTTGTTAAAATTAATATTCCCAGTATTATAACTTTCTTCCAATCCTGTAAGGGATATTTCATTGCATCTGAAGTCAAATATCCTATATCCATACAATCTCCTCTTACCTATTTCTGGAAATTTACATTAGGTCTTATCATTACCCTTTCATTCCCTTGCATGAGCCTATATTATAAATAGTGGTTTTATGAACTAAAAATAGTTTATTGACATTCTTAAATTAAATTTGTATGTTCATTAAGTGCTCAAGTTATGGCCAAAGTTTAGTTCAAGTAGTTTAATTCTAAAATTAAGGCATAGAAATAAAGTGTTAGAGTTAATACAAGTAATTAAGTTTTAAAATTAAATATTCGGCAGTTGAATAATGGTTATTCTTATTAGGTATCATTTATGTGTGGAGAACGTATTCGAAAATGATTTAAACCAATTTTAAGGAAGAATATAGATGTAATGATAATATAACAAATTCATAAATTTATAATAAAATTCCAGATTTTTTTTTAAAAAAATTTAATAATCTAATAAGTCTTATATCTGAGAATAATATAGATAAATGGAAATGATATAATTCATGATAAAATCTTATCTTAACGATTTGTCTATAGGACTCCTCTCAACGACATTAACCTGGTGAAACAATGAAATGGCAAGTTATTCTCTTAATTATCCTGGCAATATTTGGGGGTTATCTTGTTATTTCGTCTATGATGGGTCCATATGAGCCAGTGGGAAGATTGGGACTTGTTAAACTGGCTAACCCCGATATGTATCCTGGTCACCCTCATTCTCAGCTTTTAGCAGAATATGCAACTGAAAGAGGCTCTAAATGTGCACTGGTAGTCCATTTTGCAGGGGATTCCAACTATCGTCACTATATGGAGGGGGATGTGATGATAATAGAAATGGCATTCATTGACACCAATGGTACTGGTGCTGAGGGGCCCACCAATTATATGGATTCACTTAAACTGGCTCTATTCGGAGTTCCGGATGGCAGATATAAATTCAAGGCTGATGGACTAACCTTTAACAATTGGAACGATGCCAATAAATATATTCTGAAGATAGCGGCTCAGAATGGGCAGAAAGGGCCTATTCCAATGGTCTGGCATGGAACTGCAAGATCGGGCAATCCCATATTCTCTCAAGGGTGTGGATTACCACTTTACTTCTACATAACTTGGAAAGAGTACGGTCAGTTCGCAGCCTATTACTACGTCTTAAAGGGAATGATAACACCCTACCTGAGCCTACCATACCGTGACTATGAGCTCCAGCATGCCTCTGAACTGCAGTACTATTATACTCATGACATGTTGAATTATCAGTAAAAATATGGTGTTGATTAGTCTAAAATAAGATTTATTCTATTTTTTTGAGGAGTTATCCTATATTTTTTTGTTTAGTTACATCCTGATTATGTAAGCCCACAATGACATTTTCAATGAAAGATAATGGAGCATCAGTTTTTAAACCATTGGGATTAAAGTGAGTTCTGGTAACCAGATATCCTCCTTCCTTAATGAGGCCCATGACTCCATCCATTGAAGGGGCGCTTATCTTTAACTTTCGGCAAACAGCATGCACATCGTAAAATGTGGGGGGAGCATCTGCCTCGGCATGGCATTTTTCCAGGAGTTTCATGACTTCGTTTGTCCGGTTAATCTTCAAATCAGGTACTATGTCCAGCATTCTGCTCAAAAAGTCAGAATTCTGTATCTCTCCGCACCAGAGTGGTCCGGCAATATTCCAAATTTCCCCACAATCTGGGCATTTTAAGAAGATTTTGGGCGCTATACCCTTAAAAACCTGTCGATAAAGACATTTGGGGCAATATGCTATGTAACCAAGGTTTTCCAGGGATTCATCAGTATTTTTAGCTCCTTTACCCACCAGGGCGTACAGGCGCATGTAATGCTCTGTGCTGTGGGAGAATTGGAACTCCAGATACTTTTTATATTTGGAGAAAGTGCGGGAAAGGAAACCTGCCAGGATCCGGAGGCCGGTTTCATGACAGTACTCATTTCTAAAAGGTTTAGCACCATATTTACGTATGCATGGTTTCCGGTAGGTGCCACAAAGAGCGGAAGTGTCGGTGGCAGTGATGCAGATCATCCCTCCTGCCTTGATACTGGCAGCTGCCGACTCAACATAGGGTGAGGGGGTTCCGAATGGATCGATATCCACAACATCAAATCTACCCTTGCATTTGCGAAGAATTAGATTAGCATCCTCGCGGCAAGCCTTTACATTGTTCAAACCATTTTCCAGAATATTTTCATTGGCAAGCTCCACTGCCAGGGGATTTAAATCATTCACCACTGCCAGAGAAACACCTTCTATTTCCTTAGCGTAGCGTATTCCCCTTATCCCACTGCCTCCGAAGGCATCGCAGATAGTGATATCTTCCTCTTTCTGCTTATGGTATGTGGTCAAAGCGGTTACCGAAAGGTCTCGGTTAAGTTCCATAACTGGGTTGAAAAAAACAGGTGCTTTAGCGGTTACTTTTTCAAACTGAGGAATTTTAACCCTTACTTGACCTTCATCTATGTATAAAAACTCTATTTCATTAAATTCAACCATTTAATTAACCTCAAATAGTCATGGACGTGAAACTTTTTATTTACTGATGGATTTACTTTAAATGCTTTTTATTAAGTAGATTTAAATTATAATTCATTAATCAACTTCAAGTTTTTTATATATTTAATCTCATAATCATTTATCTCCTAACAATCGACCCATTAATAATATATTGTATAAATATAGAAAGATTATCTTGGATTAGGAGTAAAAACTATGTCGTCGTCCATTTCATCAATATCATTTTTAGAGAATGCTTCTGAAGGCAAAAACAACTGGTGGAGATATCTTTTAACAGTTATCCTTTCCCTGGTTGGTGGTAGTTTCGTGGCAGGGCTTGTACTGGGACTGTTGTTAATATTTTCATCGGTTTTTGTCTCAGGAGGAATATCAAATATTGCTAATTTCATTGAATCGGTTATGAACAGCCCATTCACCCTTGTAATACTGGTTGGAATTAGTTACAGCATCTCATTTTTTCTTTTCTATATCTGCCTGCGATTTTTGCAACATAAACATTTGTTAAAGATCATAAACACAGTTTCTGGTCTACGCTGGAAACTCTTATTTAAAGGGCTGATTTTATGGGCATTGATCCTGTTTATACTTTCTTTACCCGATCTTATCTTCAATCCAGGGAGTTATCAGATTACCTATAATTCAGGGAGTTTCCTCATCCTCCTAATTATTTGCATTCTGGTTTTCCCAATCCAGGCATCATTTGAGGAAATTTTATTCAGAGGATACCTCATGCAGGGTTTCAGCCTAGTTTCCAAAAAACCATGGGTCCCGCTTTTAATCACTTCTCTATTATTTGGATGTGTACATTTCTTCAATGGAACCAATCTATATATGGATCTTTCAATTGTTGCATCTACATTCATCATCGGGATGATGCTGGGAGTCATAGCCCTGGGAGATAATGGTATAGAAACTGCTATGGGGGTGCACATAGCCAATAACCTTTACGTTGCACTGTTGTACAACTCTACAGATTCAGGACTTCCAGGTCTGCCTTCAATGGTTACGGCCCAGGCAGCAGACCCCTTCACTGGCCTACCCCTGTTAATTTTGGCGGCTCTTTTAATGATTGCCATCCTGTTCTGGAATAGGAAAGAGGATATTGTGCGGATATTCCGTTAAATAGGATTCAATTCTTCGTTTAATCCCCAATATTCTCTTTTTTTAAGGATGTAGGTATGTTTTTAAGTATGGAAATCAATGTAAACATCGTGGATGAAAAGCAAGTTTAAATTTCAAATATTTTTTTAAATCATCTCTCAAACGCCTATATAATCATTTATGGGTTATTTAATGGCCATGGAATGATTTAATTAAACTTATCTATGTTATCCAGGATTAGTAGTTCAGGTGAATTTATGATACCCATTGCCAAGCCCCTTATCGGTGAAGAAGAGATTGAAGAAGTGGAAAAAGTATTGAGGTCCGGGTTCATAGCCCAGGGCCCACGAGTGGCAGAATTTGAGGAAAAATTTGCCAGCTACGTTGGAACGAAACATGCAATTGCTGTTAGTTCAGGAACAACAGCATTACACCTTTCATTACTGGCGTTAGGTGTGGGAAATGGTGATGAGGTTATAACCACTCCATTCAGCTTTGCAGCCACTGGTAACTGTGCCCTCTATGTTGGAGCCAGACCAGTATTTGTGGATATTGATCCCCATACTTTTAACCTGGACCCCAACCAGATTGAAAAGGCCATAACCGAAAAAACCAGGGCCATACTTCCGGTACATCTCTACGGTCAACCAGCCAAGATGGACCAGATTAACAAAATAGGTGAAGAACATGACATTCCAGTTGTGGAAGATGCTGCTCAGGCACATGGGGCCATGTTCAAGGACCAAATGGTAGGATCCATTGGGGATATGGCATGTTTCAGTTTTTATCCAACTAAGAACATGACCACCAGCGAGGGTGGTATGATAACCACTAACAACACCGAACTTGCTGAAATGGCCAGGATACTGCGAGCTCATGGTGAAAAAGAAAGATATCATCATTCTGTTCTGGGATACAATTTCAGGATGACTGACATAGCTGCTGCCATTGGCATGGTTCAACTGAAGAAACTGAATGGGTTTAATCAGAAGAGAATAGAAAACGCAGAATACCTTACCGAGCATTTAAAGGGAATTTCATGTATTGAGCCCCCATTTGTTTCTCCTCAGATGAAACACGTATTCCACCAGTACACAGTGAGGGTTAAAGATGGAAAAAGGAACGATGTGATGAACTTCCTCAACCAGGAAGGAATTGGTACTGGAATACATTATCCCATCCCTATTTACAAACAGGAACTTTACCAGAACCTGGGATACAATGATAAATGTCCTGAAACTGAAAAAACAACCTCTGAGGTATTATCGCTACCAGTGCATCCTTCTTTATCAGTAGAAGAACTGGAAACAATAGTGATTTCATTAGAAGCAGCTTCAGACAAGTTTTTTTAGGTTCAAAACTATTATTTTTTTTAATTTCTTTTATTTAATTTCCTTTTTTTTAATTTCAGTAAATTTTTCAGTAATTTGTTTAATTCTCATTAATTTATTTAATTCAATTTCCACTTATTTTTCAATTAAATTTACTTTAGGAACATTTCATAATGGGAATATTCCCATAACTACCACTAGATACAATCAGTAAACACTAGATAATTGCCCGTTTATCCCAGTTTTTTCTCTACGGAGTGCACTTTATCCGCCAGGGTTCGGTCACGGTCCCTGCGATCATCGATCTTGACACTGGTTACCACACGCTCTGAACCTTCCTTAAAAACTGCTTCATGAGCAAGTTTAATTGCACAAAAGAGTTCATCAGGATTTTCAGCTTCTAAAAGGGTTCCCATGCCACTTAACTGATATTTTATCCCAGCTTCATCCAGTGCAGCCAGAGCAGCGGCCACATATTTGCTGAGACTGGTCCCAGGGGTGCCTACGGGGATTACGGTCAGTTCTGCTGATATCATAATGATTTTTATGTTCAGCCAGCCATATATTTTTTATGAAACACCTGGATTACCAGAACTTCAATCAAAAACTTGAAAACAAGGTTAAAAAGGTAATAATGGATTATAACCTGATCGATGAAGGGGATAAGGTAGCAGTTGCCCTTTCAGGTGGCAAAGATAGTGTTTTAACCCTGCACATTCTGGATAAACTTTTATGTGAAAATGAATTTGATTTTGAACTTTTGGCCATTGCCATTGATGAAGGAATTTCTGGTTATCGTGAAGATGGAACAGAATCTGCCCGGAATAATGCATCTGTGCTGGGAGTGGAGTATCATGAAGTATCCCTGGAAAGTGAGATGGGGTTCTCCCTGGATGAGGCAGCCCAATTTTTCCAGACTGCCTGTGTTCCCTGTGGTGTTTTCAGACGTTACCTGTTAAACCGCACCGCCCACCAGCTGGGGGCTGATAAACTGGCCACTGGCCACAACCTGGATGATGAAGTTCAGTCTTTTCTAATGAGTTTTGCCCGGGCTGATGTTCGGCGTTTTGCCAAGTTCGGACCGAAACAGGAGCGTATCCATCCTAAGATGGTTCCACGTATCAAGCCACTGTGGCTGGTTCCAGAAAAGGAGGTGGGAATGTGGGCTGTTATGAATGAAATGGATGTGCACCTGGCAGAATGCCCCTATGCTTATCAATCCCTCCGTTCCCGACTGAAAAATTACCTTAACCATCTGGAGGAGGACAGGCCTGGTACTAAACTGAATTTGCTTCAATTTTTCCAGAAAAACCTGCAGATAGATAAGAAAAAGGTCAAAATTAATGAGTGCCAGACATGTGGTGAACCCTCATCTGCTTCCATCTGCAAGGCCTGTGAAATGCATGAATTTATAAAAAATGAGTTAGGATGAAAAACGCATTTAAATTAGAAGGATGTTGCTAATTTAGAAAGACATTTCTAATTTAAAAGATGTGCATTATATCAACACGGTTTATTGTTTTTTAAACACTGTGGGACTGTTTTTTATATATCAACTAAACGGGTTACAGTACCCACACCTTTACTCTTACCTTCCCTGAAAATTAATCGTTGACCTTCACGGATTGCGTAAGGCCGGTATTTAAATCTCATTCTTATTGATCCGGTGTCTCCTGCAGAAAGATATTCTAGGTTAATGGGTCTGAAACAGGTGGTTTCGGCTATGGTCTCGATGTGGGTTATGCACTCGTAACCATCTTTAATGGTGGTGGGGTGTACCAGTATGGCCACATCTGCATCAAATTCCCTCACAGCATGTGGGTTGTAATCCTGGTGGCATATGATCATCCCTCTTCTGATTTCATCCATTTCCACGCCGGTAATGGAAATTCCAACCACTTCGCCCACAGTAGCACTTTCTTTACGGTAATGGTGCATTTCAATGGTTTTAACATTCACCGGTAGGAAATCCCCAGAACTAGAGGGTCCTAAAATAAGTTTTTCACCTTTTTTAACTTTCCCCTGCCTTATGGTACCACTCACCACAGTTCCCACACCCATAACAGAGTAGATCTTGTCGATGTACATCATAAACGGCTTCTGGGATTCTTCCTCATGGGATGGTATTTTAAGGCCTGAAAAAAGTCGATCTAACAGTTCAAGTCCCTCACCGGTTACTGGGGATGCTTTAATAACCGGTACCAGGTGTTGATTCATGTTTTCTGTTAAAAAATCCGCATCTTCCATGGTTTTCACCATGTAGGGTATCCTTCCCACCAGTTTCAACAGGTCGAAGATATCCTGGCGAACATTCTTAATTTTTTCCTCAGTTACCATGTCAATTTTAGTCATTACCACTATAACTGGTAATTCCATGGCTAAGATTATGCCCAGGTGTTCCCTGGTGATATGGGTGGGTCCCTGGTCAGCTGCCACCACAAGCAAGCCGTGACTTAGCTTTTGCCCCACAATACCACGGATGGTGGTGCGGAGCCAGGGTTCATGGCCCACAGTGTCCACGAAGGATATCAGTTTATCACACTTTTCCACCATGAGTGCTTTATCCCTCTTGTTTAGAGGGTTCTTAATACGTACTGGTTCCCCATTTTTGAATCCATAAACAGCGAAGGATAGATCAGCAGATAAACCACGTTCTATCTCATGTTTTTGAACGTCCAGAAATATGCGGGTGCTCCCTGAACCGGTGTCCAGTGTTCCAGTGGTTAAAGTTCCCACCAGGGTGCTTTTACCATGATCTACGTGCCCGGCAACTCCAATTAGTAAATGGTTGCTTTTGCTGTTCTGCTGGCGGCTGATAATTACTTTAGCAACTTCTCCCTTACCTGCAGTTTGCTTTTCCACATCGGTGATTCTGGAATTTATTTCACGGGCCAGTTCACCCAGTACATGGAGGGATTCATCCATTGTGGATTTTCCCAGCCCCACCAGCAAACCATCATCATCCACTCCAATAAAATAAATAGCCTCACCGTGGCCTCTTTCCAGACGGTACTTCATCTGGGATGCCAGGTGCTGTTTACGCTCAGTAAAAAGGTGAGTATTAGAATTAAGACTTTCTTTGAATTCTATGTTTTTTCTTTCACCATATTGTGTAATGTTAAAGAAATTTTTACTACTCATAATTAAACCTTATGTTTTATTAATGAGTACTTTTATCCAATGTGTCTATTATGGTTATTTCATTTAAAAAGAATGGTTTTCATTGTAAATCATATATGAATTTTCAATGTTTTGAGAACTAATTCATATGTTTTATATGATTTTGTACCTGTTGAATTTAGCGAAGTTGCAGTCTCAGTTATTTGCCAGATCTTATACCACAACAGAATGGCACCGGTTTTCAAAGTTTATCAGCAGTAGTAAAGTAGGCCCCACCATACTTTTCTTCCTGAAGTTCCTGCACCTTTTCAGAGGCTGTTTGATTGTCTTCAGTTTTGGCTATGATTCTCCTTTCGGCAACCTTCAAACTCTTCCCACAGACACATTTTTTCCGTGCCACACCTTCCTTGGCATAAACTGCCCGTCCACAGTCACATCTGAATATTAAATACATTTAACCAGCTCTTTTAAAGACTTCTTCGAAGATTTAAGTGAAATTTCGAAGATTAAATAAAATCATTATTATTGTATATTTTTCCTTCTTTAATTTTAGTATCTATATATTTTATTTTTATACAGAGGTTTATTTTTATAAAGGGGATTTGTAGATTTTAGAAGAAGAATTTATAGTAAATATTAAAGATCGTGAATTTTTTAAAAAAATAAGAAATGAATTTTTAATCAAATTCCTTTAATCAAGTGTATATTTTTAATTAAATACTGTAAAATTATTAATTTATATTCCTGTTGGACTTTACATACCCATTAACTTGTTGATCAAAGGCATGAGAACGTTGGGTATTGATAAGAATAATCCGATCATGGTACCGATATTAGCTCCCACCACCACCAGTAGTATTCTAAACAATCTATTATTCCACATATCACGCAGGCTTTCACTCTTGGGTAGGTCGGCCAGATCTTCCATGGACACTCCTCTATATTTAGCCTCCACTATTCCTGCAAACCATCCTGCAGCCAGAAGGGGGTGTATTGCGGTGAAAGGGGCCACTATAAATGCAGTGATGGCCGATGGGATTTTGGATCCAGCTAGAAGTGACCCTGCACAGGCAAACCCTCCAGTTAGCAGGACGAACTCCAGAATTCCGGATTGGATGTTGATTCCTTTCAGGAATGCAAATACGAAAATTAATATGAATATCACTGGAATTGCAAATAAAATAATTTTACTTGCACTGATCCTTGGTTCTTTTAGCTCTAAAAGCTGGTAAAGTGGGGGTATGTCCTGGGGGTTTTCCATGTTCTTATGGATACCTTTCTTATGACCTGCTCCTACTACTGCCACTACATTTCCTTCCAGTTCCAGCAGTCTCTGTGCCATGTAGGCATCTCTTTCAGCTACCAGAACTTCATAGGCACGGGGGGACATCTCCTGGAAGTATCCCATTACTTCCTCCAGGGCATCACCCTGTTTTATATCTTCAATATCTTCAATGGCCTCATCTTTACTGAAAAAGGATGCTATGATACTGTAAACGAATTTAGCCTTTTCCCAGAAGCTCATACGATTTAAAGCTCGTTTGAGGGTGATCTGGATGTCCCGGTCAATAAGGGCTACTTTGGCCCCTGCTTCGGTGGCAGCTTCTGCTGCGGCCATCATCTCTGAGCCTGGTTTGACTCCCACTTCTTCTCCAATTTTTTTCTGGAAGTAACTTAAGAATCCGCTCACCAGGAACATGGTGAAATTGTTATTCTTTAAAATTTCCCGTATCTTTATCTCTTTATCCTCTTGAACACCGTTTTTTTCATTGAGGAGGTTCTGGTAACGGGCCACATCAAGTTCCACTGCCACGATGTCTGGTTCACTCTCTAGGATAGTATTTTTTACTTCTTCTACACTCTTTTCAGATACGTGAGCCGTACCAATGATTGTTAAATTGTCAGGTGCCATTAAATCACTCTAAATTCAACTAAAAAATTTATTCTATCGATAAACTGAAAGTATTTTTTAATAATTTTACTTTTTGTTAATTTTTTTAGTTCTTCCAGTTATAATAATGAGCCTATAAATATAATATAGGTCTATAAAAAGCTTGTCCTTCACTAATTTTAATGTTAATTTATTCTAGAGTTTTATCCTTTTATTTTAAAATTCTGATTAATCCATCCTTAAATTCAGGTACTAATTTTAATTTATCCCGCTGGAGGCAGAAGTTCACATCTTCCCCAAATCCCAATTTTTTGAGATTCCTTGCTGATCTGGAGTTTTTAACAGCCTCATCTACCATTTCAGGGTTTTCAGTTGCCAGGCACGCTGCCTGTGCCATTTCATCCAGTTCCTGATCCTGCAGGTGGGAAATTATTGCACCGGCGCCCAGGAAATCTTCTATGGCAAATTGCCCCCTTACTCCGGCCATAACCACTTCTATATGGTCTACTGCAATTTCTCTAGCCTTTTTGGATACAGCCTGGGCATTTATAAAAGAACCTATCAGTGCACGACCGCGGATACCTTCTAAAATTCGGGTTCCGTTACTTGTGGTGATGATCAGGGTTTTGCCATGTAATTTCTGGATTTCAATGGGGGAATTCCCGACATCGAATCCTTCAATGGTTGCTCCTCCCCTTTCACCTGCCAGGAAAGCCTGATGTTCTGGTGCTAGTGCCAGAGCTTCTTCTATTTCCAGGGTGGGAATTATATTGGGGATTTTTTCCAGGGCCACGGTGATAGTGGTGCTGGCACGCAGTACATCGACCATAATGGCCACATCTTTAGAAAGTGATCTCTCAAAACTCAGGGAAACCTGCATAATAACACCAAAAAATAGATAGTAAAGGGAAAAATAACGTTTTTATTATTCCTTTTTATTCTGGAACCTTCTCGGCAAAGGCGAATCTTCTCCGCACCGAGGTTATTCGAACCTTGATCTCTTCACCCACCTTTGTTTCAGGTACAAAGACCACAAAACCTTCAATTCGGGTGATTCCATCGCCTTCCTTACCTACATCTTCAATTTTAACTTCATATTCTTCCCCTTCTTTTATAGGGGCCGTTTTTGGGGGTTCATCTGCTCCAAACAATTTATTCACATCCCGAGACCAAATATTAATTGGTCTTGTTATGTTATTTTTTTGTTTTATTTATTATTTAAATTCTTTGGTAACTCTCTTTTCAGGGTTTGTCTGCTAAATAATGGAAATTCAATGGATTTAAACTGATTTTTTTTTTATTTGTGTTTTTCAAATTTTGCCAGAAAATATTTAGATAATCTATATATAATGTAGTAATGATATGACCAGTGAAATTAAAGGGATCAGTGAATCGAGGTGTCCATGAAAATTTATACCACTCCCATGTGTCAGGAAGCAGTTAGACTGGCTGGTGTTTTAGACTACACTGTAAAGCAGGACAATAATTTTGATGGCTCAGATCTGGCTATCGTATTATCTGAGACCAAAACCCAAGTTCCTGCCATTAAAATAAAGTTAAATACTTTTAAACAAATTTATGAAAGTGTTGATATCATTTCAATCACTTTAAAAACGGAAAAACTGGATATGGGGGAATGGGAGGATTCTGTTCATGTTTCCAGGGAAAGGGAAACAATGGATGAAAGGAAAAAAATAAAAGTTAAGGTGTACTCTAATTTTATCACAGACATAGTAGCTGACATGGGATTTTCTCTGGTTAAAGAAAAACCAGACTTTTTAGTTTTCCCGGACTACCTGAAAGATTACAAGAATAAGGATATCCTGGGGGAAATAGAGATTATGGGTGATAGGGCTGTGGAAATCCCTTCCCATAAAAATGCCCCCCTAAATCCACTGGAAAGAGCACAAATAAGATACAATATTCTGGAGAGTAGACTATGTACGAAACCCTAACCTATACTGGAGGAGTTCACAAGCACGAAGAGATAACAGAGCTTATCGAGGATCTGGGAGGTTTCGTTTTGCAGGAGACCACCAGTCAGATGGATCTGGTCCTCACCCTGGCGGTGCCTGTGGAAGATGTTGAGAAGGTCGAGGAAAAATCCAGTGAACTTCTGGGGAAAATTAAAAGAGCGCCCATGGCCGGAACAGAAATTGCCATTGTATCCCCGACTCTGGCCCGACAGCACCTACCCCATTCTGCCTGTGATATCTCAGAGTACCTCCGACGTTACGGGGCTAAGGACAACATGATAGGCCTATCCCGAGGAGCAGGAAAGGGGATTTCACGCATTTCACAGGATGAGAAGAGACTCATTGAAGAGCATGATCTGGCTGTTTTTGCCCTGGGAAGTTTCAGGGAATGTATCAGGAACAAAACTCACCTTTTCGCGGATATTGACATTCCAGTGGTGGTTACCGGTGCTCCTGAGATGAATGTGGAGGACATACCCGGGGCCACAGCTTATGTTAGTGGACTGGGCAGGATCCCCCGTCGTCTGAAAAGAGGGGAGAACATTCGTGCCCTAAGGAACCTGGTGGATGTTGTTGAGGACATATTGGATAATCGTCGAAAAGAGATGATGGATGATCCGCCTATTGTTCCATCTATCCTAGTAAAAACAGAAATTGAAAACCAGGTTGAAGCAGTAAAGGAAATCTATTCCCCTGCACCAATAGTCAGTCAGCTGGATGGAGTGAGGGTTAAGCTGAACTATGACCAGTACAAGGATCAGATTGCTGAGGTTAAAGTGGATGATTACCGCCTGGGTGATGTCTCTGAAATTAAGAAATCTTTGATGTATGACTACATTCTGGTGAAGTTATTGCCAGAAACTTCTATAATTTAAGAATAAGTCTGGAGTTAGTCTGGAGTTAGTCTGGAGTTAGTCTGGAGTTAGTCTGGAGTCATATTGAACAAATAATCCCTTTTTTATTTCATAGATTTAATTTTAAATCAAGCTTTAAGGCGGTTTAAAAATGAGAAGAATCCTGCAGTATGCAATGTTCATATCCCTATTTTTTGTGGGATTTTTAGTCCTGAACTACTATGTTTTCATGGGAATGTCGTTTCTCTTGGATTTGCCCATGGATACTGGATTTTACATAGTAATGATAATTGCTGCAATTTCCTATCCTCTTGCCACCCTGATTGAACGTACAGTTTCCAACAACTATACTCGAGTATTCTACACCGCAGCATCAGCGTGGATGGGAATATCATTCTATCTTCTGTTCTTACTGATTATCTACCTGATACTTTCCTGGTTTATCCCTGTTCCCCGCGAAAGTGCCGGTATTTTAATAGCAATACTGGTAACGGTTATCAGCGCATATTCCATCTATAATAGTTACACCTTGAAACTTACAAAAATGGAAATACCCTTAAAAGGTTTAAATGAAGATATCAGGGCGGTTCACCTATCAGATATCCACATTGGTTCTGTTAGAAACTCAGGTTACATGGAGAGAATCGTTAATGAGACCAACAAACTAAATCCGGATGTGGTTTTCATAACCGGAGACATGGTTGATGGTAGTGCCCGACTGCATAAACATACATTTAAAGCAATAAATCATCTTAAAATGCCAGTATTTTTTGTTACAGGTAATCATGAAACTTATGAAGGGTTGGATGAAGTTTTCCGGGTTCTAAAAGACACCAAATTAAGGATCCTTCAGGGAGAACTGGTTGACTTTAAAGGGATACAGGTAATTGGTGTTGGATATTATTATGGGAAGGAACACCTTAAAAACACACTTTCGAAGCTGGAAATTGACAGTGAAAAACCATCAGTCCTGCTTTACCACCTTCCCCAGGAGCTGGAGAATGCCCATGAGGCAGGTATTGATCTGCAGCTTTCAGGCCACACTCACAATGGTCAGATGATACCATTTAATTTCCTGGTTAAGCTGATGTTCCCCTATATCACCGGGTTGTATGAGTACAAAGGGACTAAACTATATGTATCCCAGGGTACTGGTACATGGGGCCCTCCCATGAGGTTGGGTTCAAGGTGTGAGATGACTCTAATATCTTTAAAACCAGAATTCAGATAATCCATTTTTTTTTGATAGGGCAATCCAATGAATAATCTAAATAGAATAATAGTCAATTTTATAATCGATATGGTAATTGAATATATATTCTATATAACATCCTAATTAATTTTAAATTTCTTAATTCTTTTTTTTTAACGGAGAATAATCATTTAAATAAATTTTTAACTTGTTTTTAAATGTTTTTTGAAAGTCATGTTTTCATAGGTAAGGTAATGTTTATATAGGGTTTTGAATATATATTCATAACACGTGTCTGGTAACTTTGATCTGTAAGATCATGAACTTACTCAGATTCAGAAAATAGGTGTTATAATCGCAAATAATTGGAAACTATCCAATGGTTGGAAACTATCCAAAATGGTTGGAAAATAATCTGAAATAGGTTGGAAAATCATCTAAATAGGAGGAGATTAAGTTATGGATAAAAAAGAGTATCAATGTAAAATCTGTGGCCTGCAATGGCACACTGTGAAAGAATTTGATGAATGTCCGGATTGCCATTCTAAAGATATAGAATTGATAACTGTTGAAGAGGAACAGCTAACAAAAGCCACAGGACAAATGGGATCTGGAAGAAACCAACGAATGGGCAGAAGGATGGGAGGTGGACCTCCAAGGGTATGTAAATGCCATGAATGTGGCTATGAATCTCCAAAGACTCCTGGAGTGCCATGTCGTCAAACAAAATGCCCTGAATGCGGGCGTCCACTGTGTGGATCGGATTGAGTAAATGGAGGAGACTAAAATGGATTTAATATGTGTTCCTAGTATTGGTAACGAAGGTTTAAAGGGAGAGGTGTCTCAGCATCTGGGAAAGACACCTTACTTTGTGTTAATCAAATGGGAAAATGACCAAATAGAAAAATTTCAGGTATTGGAAAGCGGATCAAAACACTTGGGGGGAAGGTTGACTCCGGGTGAATTTATTGCAGGTTCCGGAGCTAACATACTTTTGTGTGGAAATCTCGGCCAAAAAGCAGTTCAAATGATTGAAAAAGCTGGCATTGATGTTTATGTCGGCGCATCAGGAACAGTAATAGAAGCACTGCAAAGCTGGGCAGAAGGTAAATTAAAACTGGCCACTTTGGATACAGCATGTACAGATGGCCATTAGTTAATCACTTCGTTATCTAAATAAATGATGTAGGTGATTTTAGAAAATCAATTGACAATGTTGGCGTTCTAAAAGTTTAAGATATTATTTACGTTTAAAAAAGCGATTAAAAAATTAATGAAAACTTAAATCCTCAAATAAAGGCGTATTCGTCATTATTGGGAATAGTGGGATGGTTATTTGAAAACAGATACTGAAATGGATACAGATTTAGAAGAAGATCAGAAAAAACTCTTAATACAACAGGAAATCACAATAGTAAAACGTATGAGTCATATCAGTCATAAAATAGCAGTTATGAGTGGTAAAGGGGGTGTGGGGAAGTCAACAGTATCAGTTAACCTGGCAGCAGCTTTCGCTTTGAAGAATTACCAGACTGGTATCCTTGATGTGGACCTGCATGGTCCTGATGTTCCCCATATGTTGGGGGTGGAAAATGCAATTTTAGAACAATCACCCCTGGGAATATTACCTGTAAAAGCCAGGGATAACCTCGAAGTTTTATCAATTGAGTTCATGCTACCGGTCAAGGGTGCTCCCATTATTTGGAGGGGACCTAAAAAGACGGGGGCTATAAGACAGTTTTTATCCGATGTTTCATGGGGAAACAGGGATCTACTGGTAATTGATAATCCACCTGGAACTGGTGATGAACCGTTAACCGTCCTGCAATCAATCAGTCCACTGGATGGGGTGGTCATGGTCACCACTCCCCAGGGAATTGCGGGTGAAGATGTACGTAAATGTGTTAACATGGTTAAAGGATTGAACATTCCTATCCTGGGAATCATAGAGAACATGTCTGGGTTTACCTGCCCTCATTGCCATGAGGAAATCAATATTTTCGGTAAAGGTGGGGGAAAACAACTGGCAGAAGAATTGGATGTGCCCTACTTGGGAAGTTTACCAGTGGAGACCGGGGTGGGAGAAAACTCAGACCAGGGGAAACCATTCCTTCTAGAGAATTCTGATTCCGAAATATCTAAAAAATTCATTAAAATAGTTTCCAAGATTGAAGATAAAGTATTTAATTCAAAAAAGTAATTAGAAGGGGATTAGATGAAAATAGCAATTGCATCAAACGGAGTGAATCTTGATTCACAGGCCAGTTCTGTTTTGGGAAGATGTTCCCACTTGATAATGGTAAATGAAGAAGATAGAGATTTCAAAGAAATTAAAGTCATACCTAACCCTGCAGTAAATGAAGGGGGAGGTGCTGGAATTAAAACCGCCCGAATTATGGGGAATGAAAAGGTGGATGTAATTATATCTGGATCAGTAGGTCCTAATGCATTTGAAGTTTTGAAACAACTTGAAATAACCATGTATAAAATGGTTCCAGGCACTGTTGAGGAAAATTTAACATTACTACTCCAGGATAAACTGGAAAAGTTAAATCCTTCTGCTCCTAGGGGTCGTGGAATGGGAAACGGCAAATTTAGGGGAAGATAACTTGGACAGTTATTTTCAATCCATGGAATAATGTAAAAGAGGATACTATGAACAATAATGCCATTAAAATAGCCATAACTGGTGGAAAAGGTGGTACTGGAAAGTCAACCGTGTCTACTTCCCTTGCCCTGGAACTTTCCCGTGAAAACAGAGTTATCTTGGTGGATGCTGATGTTGAATGTCCTGATGACCGCATAATCTTATCAACCACCCAAAAAAAAGTTGAGGATGTTGAGTCATTACTCCCCTTTTTTAATCAGGACAAATGTTCAAAATGTGGGGTATGTTCAGAAGTTTGCAGAGAAAATGCACTTATATTTGTCAAAGACAGATTTCCATTCATATCCGGGCAATGTAATGGTTGTGGGGCTTGTTTATTGGTTTGTCCATTTGGGGCTATTCAGGAAGGAAAACAGATTATCGGGGCTATATATCAGGGTAAATATCAGCGAAACAATGATTTGGATTTGCTTCTGGTATGGGGTGAGATTGAAGTTGGTTGTGAGAATACATCACTGTTGGTGAAAGCTACCCGTGATTATGCTCTTGATTTAGCTTCTGGGGAATCTAATTCATCTGGGGAATTAATTTCTAATTTTGGAGAAGTGATTTCTAATTCTAGAGAAGTGATTTCTAATTCCTCTAAGGAATCCATTTCTAATTCAAATAACAATCAAAATTCTAAAGTCCACTATGGTGAGGATAAACTATCTGATAAGGGGTATGATTATGTTATAATAGATACTGCTGCCGGTACCCACTGCAATGTTATAAATGCCTTAATGGGGGTGGACCTGGCTCTGGCTGTCACTGAACCAACTCCACTGGGGAAACATGATCTGGAGTTAATCTTAAGTTTACTGGAGATAATGGAGACACCAGTCCAGATAGTGGTTAATAAATCCGATATGGGTGATCTCAACCTTATAAAAATGGTATCACAAGAATTTGACATTCCTTTAATTCAGGAAATCCCTTATGAAAAAGATATATTGAAAAAACACGCCAGAAATCAGCCAGTAACCCATGAAAGTATCAAAAAATTAGCATATTCAATATTAAACCTCTCTTTTAAAACCAGTATTGAAGATGGAGTGTTACCATCATGAAGACCATTACAATTCTATCTGGAAAAGGAGGTGTGGGTAAGAGTACTTTAACTGCTTCAATAGCAGTAATGCTTGCTGAAAATAATAAAATTGTAGCTGTTGATTGTGATGCTGATGCACCAAATTTAGCTCTGGTATTGGGTCTTAATGAAGAAGAATTTGACCGATGGGAACCATTAAAAACTGGCCAAAAGGCTTACATATCCCGAAAAAAATGCCAGTCCTTAAAATTCTGCCCAAAATGTCAAGCTACTAAACGCTGCTTTGATACCTGCAATTACTCAGCGATAACCTGGAATCCACATGAGGAAATACCTGAAATCAATGAGATACTGTGTACGGGTTGCGGGGCCTGCCTGTTAACTTGCCCCACTAAATCCATTGAATTGAAAGAAGTAGAAAATGCCAGGATAGGTGTTGGAAAAACTCATTACGGGTTCCCTATAGTTTCAGGACAGTTGAATGTAGGCGAATCAGGTTCAGGTAAAGTGGTTAACACTCTAAAAGCCAGAGCCGCAGAAATTGCAAACAAAATAAGTGCGGATTACATGGTCATAGATGCAGCAGCAGGGATTGGATGTCCGGTCATTGCATCTTTAAGGGGAAGTGATTATGTAATCCTGGTGACTGAACCAACTCCCGTGGCATTCCTTGATTTTAAAAGAGCCATTGAATTGGTTGATCATTTCAACATTCCCTGCGGGGTGGTTATCAATAAATGGGGAATTAACAGGGACTTTTCTTACCAGTTACAGAATTATTTCCAGAACAACCAGATACCCTTACTGGGAATGATACCTTATGATATGAGGTTTGTAGAAGCTTTAATTAATTTAAAACCAGCAGTTGTTTATGAACCAAACTTCAGGAATGTTTTCACCGAAATAATTAATAACTGCTGGTCTGAAATGGATAAAATCTAAAATTTAAGGGTAATGATGATTAAGGATACTAAAAATGGACATGACAAATAAAAACCAGTTAAAAAAGGATAGGTTAATAAAGGGGCAAAGGGCAGCAAAGTATTCCACTTTAACTAACCTTTGCCTGAGTATTATTAAAGGATTTTTTGGGTTAATGTCTGGAAGTGTGGCCCTTATTGCAGATTCAATTCATTCATTTTCCGATATATTCGCTTCTTTGGCTGTTTACATTGGTTTAAAACTTTCCCAAAAAAAACCGGATGAAAAATTTCCATACGGGTACTATAAGACAGAAACAATGGCTTCTCTTATAGTGGCGGTGATTATTCTGTTCAGTGGCCTGGAAATAGCATTACAGTCCTTGAATGGAATAATTGATCCCCAACCATTGAAATTACCTTTAATTGCCATTTTAGTCGCTGTTATATCAGTCGCTGCATCCCTCCTTTTAACCCGTTATGAACAGAGGGTAGGGGATGAAATTCAATCCCCTGCACTTATGAGTGATGCTAAACACAGTCTCATTGATGTTTTTTCATCTTTACTGGTCTTTGTAGGAATATTATCCTCTTATATGGGTTATTTAAGTTTTCAGGGTGTTGCTGGACTTACGGTAGCTCTTCTGATTATATGGATGGGTTTGAATATTGGTAAAGATGCAGTTTTAGTACTGATGGATGCATCAATTGATCCTGAGATAATAAAACAAATAAAAGGTGCTGCTTTAACTGTGAATGGAGTTGAAGGGGTTAGTGGTGTTAAGGTGAGAAGTTCTGGTCCATATTTGTTTGGAGAACTTCATCTGGAAACTAAAAGGAATGTATCAGTGGAAAAAGCTCATGAAATATCGGATAATGTGGAGGAAATGGTTCGAAAAGATGTTGAAAAACTGGAAACATTACTGGTACAAGTGGAACCTGTTAAAAAAGATTTGATCCGGTTTGCTCTTCCCCTTAAAACTAGGGATGGTTTGAACTCGGTTCCATCAACACATTTTGGTAAAGTGCCCTACTTTCTTATCTGGGAGGTTCATAATGGGGAAATAAAAAACTACCAGATTGAGGATAATCCTGCCCAGTACTTGGAAAAAAAGAGGGGAATAAAAACTGCAGAATTTTTGGCAAAGGAAAATGTTGATGTAATTTTAACCGAAGAACTGGGTGAAGGCCCAAGTTATGCTCTTTCAGAATATTTCATACATTTTTTGGCTCCAGAAGGGAATACAGTTGAAGAAATTATGAAAAACTCCCTAAACATGATTTAGAATAGATGATACCATGAGAAAATCATTCATGAATGATGATCTTGTAATATCATAAAAATCACAATAAATACACTAAATAATGCTACTAAATACACTAAATGGCGATTATTCTTCAGTTAATTCTTCAGTTAATTCTTCAGTTAATTCTTCATTAATTTCAGTTGATTCTTCAGAATTCGTTACTTTTTCCGTACACCAAAGAAATTTATAGCTTCAATCAAATCTTCAAATGCTATTAACTCTGTTTTAAGCACATCATTCTGGCTCAGGGTACCGCTCATCTCCCCGTCAACACTGAGTTTATCCGGGCCTCTGGCAACAATGCGTTCTGTACCATCCCTGCTTAAGATTTCTGTAGCTTTTTTATCATGAACGAAAGCCCTTCCTGGGATCATAACGGTTTCTTTTAGATCAGCAAGCTCTAAATCCTCCAAATCTCGCTGGGTGATGAGACATCCAATATCCTGGTCTGCAGCCACCACGTTCACCAGATCAGAAGCACCAATAGCATTAAAAACGCGTTCAATATAGGGTTTGGCAATTTTACTGGTTAGAATAGTAGCTTCAGAGGTTACCTCTGATAATATTTCCAGGTAGTGAAGGTTCTTCTTACGAGTAAGAGCAAATGGTGAGTCATTTTCAGGATCACAAACTGGAGTACCAGTTACTCTAAGGTTGAATTCCTTATTTATGCTGCGCACCAGTTCTTCAAACTCCTGCAGGCTGTGTGGGTTCACCCCTTCAATTATGGGTTCGTTTCCCAGTATGAGTCCCTGATTGCGGTAGTTGGCAAATCTCATGAGGATGAATGCCTTGGCACCCCATTTTTCCAGATCAGCACACGTTTGGCGCAATGCTTCACCATCGTTAACACCGGGAACGATTACTGCAGCGGCATGCACATCACAGCCTTCTGAAAATCTTTTTAAAGCATCAAGAGATGCTTGGGGGTTCTTATCACCCATCCAGGTTTTCCGGATTTCAGGGTTAGTTGAAAAAACAGTAAAGGTAACCTCTTCTACTCCGTGGGATAAGAGGTCTGTGGCCATTTGAGGGTCATCAATACCTTTTCCACTGGTGTAACCAAGGTGAATAGGGACTTCCCACTGTGAAAATGCGGATGTAATGTCCAGAAGGTGGGGATAACAACTAACATCTCCCCCTCCGCTGATGTTTATTTTGAGATCATCTTCACGGAAATTTCCCATCATTAGTGATGTTCTAACTGAGTTAATCACCATGAATGGGGGAATGAATTCATTTTTTATTTCCCTCACTCCAGTAGTGCACAGTTCGCAACCAAATGTGCCGGGAAGGCATGAACTGCATCCTAATGGATCTGTTCCTTTAACCTTGCGAAAATAACAGTATTTGCAGAATCCTCTGCAGTCTTTACCAGGTATTCCACCCACATCTGCGATTATTTGCATAATATCAACGTTTTATACGTTATAATATGATAAAATTAGATATTTTCATATATTTTTTGATTCCAACGTTATGTGGGAACCATTATATACACCGAGATAAGTTTACGAAATTGTCACTTATAAGTCTTTCTATTTGATTCAAGAAGAAAGTTTAATACATACCAAATAGTAAACGGAGACTCGTATATCAAATTGTACCATGGGGACTATGAACCCCAACTGAACAGAATTATTTACTGTTTAAATTTGATTTGGTGCAGAGAATTGGTATGCAAGAATCTGTAGGAGGGAAAAAATGGCAAAGTTTGAAGATAAGGTCGACTTGTACGACGACAGAGGTAATCTTGTCGAAGCAGAAGTCCCCATAGAAGCCCTGAGTCCATTAAGGAACCCTGCAATCAAAGCGATTGTACAAGGTATCAAAAGGACTGTAGCAGTTAACCTCGAAGGTACAGAAAATGCTTTGAAAGCCGCAAAAGTCGGTGGACCAGCATGTAAAATACTGGGACGGGAACTGGATCTAGACATAGTGGGTAATGCTGAAGCTATTGCAGCTAAAGCAAAAGAAATGATACAGGTCGAAGAAGGCGACAACACCACAGTCGAACTACTGGGTGGAGGAAAAAGGGCATTAGTCCAGCTTCCAACCGCTCGGTTTGATGCAGCCGCTGAATATTCAGCTACCTCTCTGGTAACTGCCAATGCATTCATTCAGGCTATAATAAGTGTGTGCGACGTCAACATGTACGACGCTAACATGGTTAAAGCAGCCATACTGGGAAGATATCCACAGTCAGTAGAATATATGGGTGGAAACTTAGCAACCATGCTAGACATACCACAGAAACTGGAAGGCCCAGGTTACGCCCTGCGTAACATCATGGTCAACCACGTGGTAGCAACAACCCTGAAAAACACAATGCAAACATCTGCTCTATCCAGTATTCTGGAACAATCAGCAATGTTTGAAATGGGTGATGCAGTAGGAGCATTTGAAAGAATGCACCTGTTAGGACTGGCTTACCAAGGAATGAACGCCGACAATGTGGTGTTTGACCTGGTAAAAGAAAACGGTGCCGAAGGTACTGTTGGATCAGTCATAGAATCCATGATTGCAAGGGCAAAAGCTGATGATGTTATCGGTGTAGAAAAAGACCTGAATGGTTTCAGTGTCTACGGAACCGATGACGTAGCTAAGTGGAACGCATACGCCGCTGCAGGACAATTAGCAGCCACCATGGTAAACCAAGGTGCTGCACGTGCTGCTCAGGGTGTTTCATCAACCATTCTATACTACAACGATATTTTAGAATTCGAAACTGGATTACCAAGCGTAGACTTCGGTCGAGCTGAAGGTGTAGCTGTAGGATTCTCTTTCTTCAGCCACTCTATATACGGTGGTGGAGGTCCTGGTATCTTTAACGGTAACCACATCGTGACTCGACACAGTAAAGGTTTCGCCATACCATGTGTGGCCGCAGCCATGGCTTTAGACGCCGGTACACAGTTGTTCTCACCTGAATCAACCTCCGGACTAATCAAAGAAGTGTTCAGTCAAGTGGACGCGTTCCGAGAACCACTGAAATACGTGAACGAAGCAGCAGCGGAGATTAAAAACCAAGTCTAAAAAGGAAATCCAAATTTGGGGGTAAATAACTAAATGGACATCGAAATCTTTCCACACAGACTTTTAAGCGCAGACACTACTGAAAAGTTGTTGAACGACTTGGAAGAACTTGAAGGCGTAAAACGAATGGTAATACAGGGCCAAAGACTTCCTCAGGATAAAGAAAACCCTGACCGAAGAGTCATCACTATTCTAGGTGAAGAAGTTGACTTACAGGTAAAAACAGGACGAGTATTTATGGAAATTGAGGAAGAGAACATCATTGATCAAGTTAGAGCAATTTGTGAAGATAATTTACCTTTCGGGTACAATATACACGTTGGAACTTTCATTAGAAAGCAGAAGACGGTCAGTGATGGCTTAAAATACGGAGAAGCAACTGACAAAATACCTGATGAAATGGTAGGATTAACTGATCAAAACGCACAACTCAGTGAAAGAGCCACTATTATCAGGAAAAAGGATTAAAATGATAGGCAAATGCACCCACGTAGTCGATTGTAGAGAAACAATGGGAATGGGCGAAGGAGGCGGAATAGCCCAGCGAGGGACATTTGCGGAATGTGGAAATGAAGTACTGGCCATAGCAATGTCTCCGGGTAGGAGGCACATAACTAAACCAGTATGTGAAATAACCTTTGCCCTGCGGGAAGCAAACATTTTGACCAGCACACTGGTCCTGAACGCAGGCGCAGGAGTACCCCAGGACGCACCCAATGCCGGTGGAGGCAGCCTTTTTGGTCTGACTCCCAAGGAGAAAGAACAAATCGGAAGGTTTAAACTTGTGGTAGTGCACCTGGGAGGGGTTCGACATCATATTGTATACAAGGCCCGCCTGATTTTACGTCATGTAAATCGGCCATGTATTATCATATGCGAATACCCCGTGGACTTTGAGGATTTCGCCAAGATCGGTGTTAAAACCAGAGCAGTTATGCCCGAAGAACCTAAAACTAAGGGTGAAATCGTGGATATAATCAGCGGAGTTATAAGAGGAGAAACCTGTCCCCAAGAGAAATTGGATGAAATTATTAGAAAGGTGAGATTAGCATTAGGAGGTGCATGAATATGGCACAATACTACCCAGGAACCAGTAAGGTAGCAGAAAACCGGAGAAAATTCTGCGACCCAGAAATAGGACTAGAAAAATTGAGGGAGATCTCCGACGAGGATATAGTTAAGATACTAGGTCACAGAGCTCCTGGTGAAGAATACCCCAGCGTACACCCACCTCTCGAAGAGATGGATGAACCTGACGATGCCATCAGGGAAATGGTTGAACCATTAGATGGTGCAAAAGCCGGTGACAGAGTACGATACATACAGTTTACAGACTCCATGTACTTTGCTCCAGCCCAGCCATTCTTAAGGTCAAGGGCTTACCTATGTAGATACAGAGGAGCCGACGCAGGTACCCTATCAGGACGTCAAATTATCGAAACCCGTGAAAGAGACTTGGAAAAAGTATCCAAGGAACTTCTGGAAACTGAATTCTTTGACCCAGCCCGATCCGGTATCAGAGGAAAATCTGTACACGGACACTCCCTGAGACTTGACGAAGACGGTATGATGTTTGACATGTTACGACGTCTAGTCTTCAACAAATCCACTGGAAAAGTAGACGCAGTTAAAAACCAGATTGGTGACGAACTCGACGAACCAGTGGACTTAGGAGAACCATTAGATGAAGCCACTCTCAAGGAAAAAACCACTATCTACCGTAAAGATGGTGAAGCTTACCGAGACGACGTTGACGCAGTTGAAATACTGCACAGAATACACGTGAGCCGATCTAAAGGTGGGTACAAACCTGAATAAGGAGTTGGAAAAATGGCTGAAAAACTATTCATAAACGCTTTGAAAAAGGCCTTCAAAGAAGACCCTACTGACAAAACCACCGAATACTTTAAATTCGGAGGATGGAAACAGTCAGAAAGGAAAAGGGAATTCGTGGAAGCTGGTAAAGAAGTAGCAGCTAAACGAGGAATTCCTCAGTACGACCCTGATGTGGGTACTCCTTTAGGACAGAGGGTTTTAATGCCCTACCAGGTTTCTACAACTGACACCTTTGTCGAAGGAGACGACCTTCATTTTGTAAACAATGCCGCCATGCAGCAGTTCTGGGATGATATCCGAAGAACTGTTATCGTGGGATTAAACACAGCACACACTGTTATAGAAAAAAGGTTAGGTAAAGAAGTAACCCCTGAAACCATCACTCACTACCTGGAAACTGTAAACCACGCTATGCCTGGTGCAGCAGTTGTCCAAGAACACATGGTGGAAACCCACCCTCTACTAACTGCCGACAGTTACGTTAAAGTGTTCACTGGTAACGACGAAATTGCTGATGAAATCGACCAGAGATACGTCCTTAACATCAACAAAGAGTTCCCAGAACACCAAGCTGACGTCTTAAAAGCAGAAGTAGGGGACGGAATGTGGACTATTGTACGGATACCAACCATTGTATCCCGTACCTGTGATGGTGGTACCACCTCACGATGGTCTGCAATGCAAGTGGGTATGTCAATGATTTCTGCATACAAACAGGCTGCAGGAGAAGCCGCTACCGGTGACTTCGCATACGCAGCTAAACACGCAGAAGTTATTCACATGGGTACTTACCTACCTGTAAGAAGAGCTCGAGGGGAAAACGAACCTGGAGGAATCGCCTTCGGTTACCTAGCAGATATCTGTCAGTCCTCACGTGTTAACTGGGAAGACCCTGTGCGGGTTAGCCTGGACGTGGTGGCTTCCGGAGCTATGCTATACGACCAGA
>NZ_OY762552.1:1985000-2005000 GCF_963666025.1 uncultured Methanobacterium sp.
ATTTGTGGGAGAAGTCACTGAAGCACCATTCATGATTGACTCAACTTCAGCAGAAGCTAAAGTTGCCGGTGCAAAGTACGCTGATGAAGCAGGACTGTCTGAAAGGGCAATCTACAACTCCATCAACATGGCTTCTGAAGCAGATGAACTGGCTGCAGTTGCAGGCACTGATATTTCTGCATCCATTGTTCTGGGATTCAACCCCATGGAACCAGGTGTAGAAGGTAAAATCAACATCTGGGAAAACGGTGGAAGTGTCCTGGACAAAGGGCTCATGGAAATGGCTGAAGAATGTGGAATCACCAAACCCTTCATGGACGTAGCTATTACTCCTCTAGGTCAAGGTGCAGGACCTGCCTGCCGAACCTCCTTTGCTGTTAAAAGTAAATGGGGATTACCTGTGGGAAGTGGTATTCACAACGTGCCATCTGCATGGGACTGGCTCCGAACTTACAAAAAACCAGTGGAAAAAGGTGGAATGGGTCACTCTGAAGCATGGCCTGTTTGTGACGTAGGTTCCAACATAGTGCAGCAAATGGCTGGTGGTGACTTCGTACTATTCGGTCCAATCGAAAACGCTCGAATGGCCTTCCCAGCATGTGCCATGGCTGATATCTTCATTGCTGAAGCAGCTAAAGATATCGGAACCGAACCAGTAGAAGAACACCCAATAAACAAACTGTTATAGGCTTAATACGCCTATACAACTATTTTTTTTTATTTTGATTTTATTTGGAAAATCTATATCTGATTAGGGGTTGGTTTTTTTTTAAAATAAGGATTATTTTGAACTATTCAAATAAATTAATAAAATAAAAACTTTTATATATCTCAGGCGCTTATTTGATAAAATGTTCAAATTATTAATTATGGTAATTTTATCTAACACAATTAAATTACAAAATTATAAATAAGGGAAAACGGAAACCTTATGCCGGTGATATCTTGTTAATGGTAATTGCACTTATCGGAGTCTTAATAATTGCTTTGGTCATAGTAATAAAATCTGCTGATATTTTTGTGGACAATATAGTAGAAATAGGTGGAGCTTTGGGTATATCTCAAATAATTTTGGGAGTAACTGCTTCTGCCATTGGTACATCTCTTCCTGAGTTTGGATCTGCAGTAGTTGCATCATTAACTGGCAGTACAGATTTAGGTGTAGGAACTGTTATTGGTTCAAACATCTGGAACATAGCTGGTATTTTAGGTATATCTGCTGCAGTAGCAGGAGTAATTCAAACAAATAAATCTGGATTGCATCGTGATTGGCTGATGACTTTTATAACTGGCTTAATTCTCTTGTTTTTCATGTTATTCGGGGATATAAGTTGGCCTGCAGCGGTAGTGATGATTGTAGCCTACTGTTTCTACTTATGGATTTTAATTAAAGCACAGAAGAAACACAGTGATGAAACTAATCATCAGGATGAATACCACGAAAAACAACTTAAAGAAAACAATAGCTTAGAAGAAGCAATTGAGGAAAAATCTGAAGAGAAGGTTGGGAGGAATGTTACTAAAAAAACATACCTATATGTCCTTGGGGGTATAGCAGGATTAATTATTGGTTGCAGACTCCTGGTTTACAGTGCTGATGAACTGGGCGGTATGTTTGGTATATCCGATATGGTAATGGGACTATTTGTCCTGGCTGTTGGTACCAGTATACCGGAACTGGTGGTAACCTTAAGCTCGGCCATGAAAGGGCTCCACGATCTTTCCCTGGGAACTGTACTGGGAAGTAATACCTTCAATATTCTAATTGGAATTGGAGTTCCTGCCTTGCTGTTGAATGTCCCTGTGGATAGAATTTCATTAACCTTTGATGCACCGGTCATGATCTTTGTGACTGTTCTGTTAATGGTTCTTATAAAGATGGGTAAAGGTAAATTAAATAGATGGGGCGGCATAGTATTAATGATAACTTACATTGCTTATGCCCTAATCAGAATATTGATACTGGCTTAATAGGTGATAAAATGTACGAAAAAATACTGGTAGCCACCATGGGCGAATACATGGATCCCATAATTGAGCATACTTTAGATATTATTCAGGAACGAGAAACCGAAGTAATAGGTATATACGTTGTGGAAACTTCTGTACCATTTTTAACACCAAAAAAAGTTAAGGAAATGATGGTTACCGAGTTAACAGCTAAGGGTAAAGAAATTCTGGATAGTATGAAACAGGAATTCCAATCACCAACACATTACATGGTTAAATTCAGGGGAGTAATGCGTGAAGGCAGCCCTGCTGATGAAATTGTGAAAGTTGCAGAAGATGAAGGTGTTGACCTGATAGTCCTGGGAACCGGTAAAAATATTGTGGACAAGCGCCTGCTGGGCAGTGTTTCAGAAAAGGTCGTACATTCAGCTCCCTGCACAGTACTCCTGGTGAGAACTGGTTAAAAAAGATCCTAAACATATGTAATTGAGGAGGATTATTTATTATCCTTCTCCTTTTCACATTTTTTTACTATTTTAATCGTTATTCTTTTTAATAAGGTTCACTTTTCAATCATTCCCTTATTGTGGGGATTTTTAGACGTCATCTATTTTATTACTATAAAAAGTTTGTTTTAACAATCAATTCACAATGTTTATATTCATTTTCGATAAACTTAACTTGTATTAATATTATTAAATTGGGGGTATCAAGTTGTCATTTATCAAAAAACTATTAGGTTTAGGCCCAAAGCCAGTCATTGCAAAAAGCAGGTACATTACCATTGAAGAAGCTAAAATGGCGCCGTTTACCAAGAAAACCAGAGGACAGGGATACGGTACCCTCATGCGCCCGGATGTTTATTATATTGTGGCATCGGTGGAACTGGGAAACACCACCACCAAATGCATCCTTACTGCCACCAATCTCAACACCAGTCGCACCTATCTGCTGGATAAGACAGTTAAAATGACCAGAGACATCAGACCCCCCAAAAAGGGGGAAAAAGTCTTTGGAGAGACAGTGTGGCATGTGGAATTAACTCAGGAATCAGTATCTGAAATGGTTAAGGACACTATTTTAGAATCTGTTGAACGTTCCCAGATAAGTATAGAAGATGACCTGGACTTTGTAGTGCGTTCAACCGGGGTAACAGCAGGTTTTGCCTCACCAAAAGAAGTGGGAGAGCTCATCATTGCCCTGGCCAACGGTTGTCTGGAGGCAGGAATACCTCCCAGTAAAATGTCCCCATCCATGTCCAAGGACAGTTTGCCCAAGAAATTGCAGGATTTCACGCTTTTGGATAAGGTCATGTTCGATGGTGCTGTGGTAAGTGTGGTTCCACCTACTGGCAGAGCAGTGGTAGCAAATGAAATGGAAGGAGAACTGGTAACTGCAGGTATAAAAGCGGGTGCCAAATGGACTAATGTTGATTATCGTAATCCCTGTATTTCAATGGACTTTGGAACCACCCTGGCGGGTAGGATAGTTAACAATGACGAGCCATATGCCCGAACCGTTGGAAACTTCTGCGGACTGGCAGGGGCCATATCCGATGCCATAATAAGGGGAACCGAAAAAGTGGATAAACGGGGTGGTGCTGCTTTAGACCTCTATAATAAGGATATACTCAAAAAAGCAGATTGGAAAGCAGCTGAAGAATTTGCGGGGCGCGCCCATGAATACGTGGACATCAGAAAAGTTCCAGAAGGAAGGGAACGTTTCGGAACAGTCCCAGTGGATCCTCATGCGGCATATGATGCTGGAACCACCCTCATTGGCTGTGACGTGGGTAAAGATGGTGATAAAATTCCTGAACTCACCAAACTGGGTCATGAAATAATAGAAACAACTGACATGCACACCCTATTTGCTACACTGGATCATGTCAGTGCCAACGTGGTTAAAAGACTGGTTATTGAGGCTGATGATGAGGGGGTTATCCAGGAAGGATCCGTCCTGGGAGTCACTGGCAGGGCAGGAATCACTGGACGCAAACCCGAACTGGTAATGGAGTTTGCCAAGGACTACTTTGAAGATGTTATATTTGTCTCTGATGCACTTGCTCTTGGGTCTGCAGTGATGGCCCGATGTATGAACTCCATGGGAACACCACACATACCATTGGGAGGTAGGCAGGGAGGGCCATGTATATTGGGACAAAGGCGGAAATTACAGAAGAAATAAATGGTAAAAATGGAATATGGGTTTTTGTGTTCATATAATTTCAATTTAAAACACGGGCCCCTATTCTAACATTTTAATATCTTTATAAATACTGTTTTAAGTACAAATCCTGGATTATATTGGGAACTAACCTATTTTAAGAAATTAACCTATTTTAAGAAACTAAACTATTTTAAGAACTAAGATCATATTTGATTTATTCAAGGTTTGATCTTTTTAGATTTGTGATTCTCATGAAAAGAGTTTTATGGTATTTGATTGCTGGTAGTAAAGGGGGGGTCAACAGGGCCAGAATAATCAAAACCCTTCATGATAGGCCATATAATGTCAATCAACTTTCTAAAGAACTTGATCTTGATTATAAAACCATTAAACATCATATGAAAGTCTTGGAGGACCATGACATCATTTTTAACTCCACAGGGGAGAAAAAATATGGGGCAATGTACTTTTTGTCAAATCGTATGGAAGAAAATTACTCCACTTTCTTAGACATTCTGAGTAAAATGAAAACTTAATGAACTAACTAAAATCCTCATGGGAAATAAAAAGAGGATATTATCCTTTAAATTAATATAGAGGTGATTTAATGCAAGTAGGAGGACCTGGAGGGCCCGGAGGGCCTGGATATCATGGAGGAAATGAAACCGGAACGAGTGGGGGAAATGGTACTGGAATGGGGCCGATAAACTTTGATAACTCCCAACTCATTACCATTGATGTTGTACTGGGAATTGCCAATATATGTCTGTTACTTATTTTACTGTACATGTACATAGGCAGCTACCGGAAATTCAAATCAGAATTCACCTTTGGCCTGGTTGCATTTGCAATGTTACTCCTCCTGCAAAATGCACTGTTCACAGGATTTTTAATATTAAATGAGGGTTTCAAAGGTCCGGGAATGGGTAGTCCAATATTCTTTTTAAATGTAATAGAATTCTTTGCCCTTTCCGTGCTCATTGGAGTAACCAGAGAATAAGTTAAAATATGGTATGATGGATGAATTGGGACAATCCTACCTCAGGGAATCTTCATTCATTACCCTATTTTTCATTTTTTTATCATTAACTTTTTAATTAACATTTTTTTTTAAATTCCCTCTCTGATTTCTTAAATTCATTTATTTTCAATTTATTAGGGTTTATTCTAAAAATCTATTGATCTGGTAAAGAATTGGGTGTAAACTTGGAATAAGTATTTTTAAATAAATCCTTAATTTAGTAACAGAGCTAAAATAAAGGTCTTAAAATACGTACTGTTCGTATAGATGCTAATTTTTAAATCAAAAAATTAGAGAATTGAGTCATTTTCTGTTGAAAATTATTAACCCAAAAAAATATACCAACAGAATATTTTGTAAAAAATTAATTAAGGATTAAAGAATAAAAAGAGAGGATTTTTAATGATTTATGACATGATTATCCCCACATTGCCTTTTATAGTGGGTTATTTATTCACATACAGCATGTACAAGTTAAATTTAATAAAAAAAGCAATTCACATTAATATTTGGAACCTGATTATTCTGGTGGCTTTCATTGTCTCTGGAGGTGCAGGTTTCATTCTGATTATCTTACTTGAATTAGGGGTTTCAATCCCCATAAGTCCGGATTTACTCTATTGGCATGTTGAACTGGGATTAACTTTAGCTCTGGTAACAATTTTCCACTTGCATACTTACTGGAAGTCTTCAAGAACCATGTTCATCCTAGCTAAAAGGAGGTCGAGCCAATGAAACTTAAGGAAAAACTGATCACTGCCCTATCATCAGTTCCTTTTATTACAGCTGCTGCTATGTCCACAGCCTGCGCTGCAGGCTGTCCTTATGGACGTACCTGTGCTTATCCGGGTCATTGTTCACGCTTCACAGATTCTGGTGGAG
The DNA here is from genome assembly GCF_963666025.1 of uncultured Methanobacterium sp. Lineage (NCBI taxonomy): Archaea > Methanobacteriati > Methanobacteriota > Methanobacteria > Methanobacteriales > Methanobacteriaceae > Methanobacterium > uncultured Methanobacterium sp. The sequence continues at coordinate 1,991,023 of NZ_OY762552.1, forward strand.
ATGGAATATGTGATTTGTCCGCGTCAGTTACCAGTAGCAATGCTAACACCGAAACAGCTTCCTCTTCAAGTGCGGGGGATACCAGTTCTTCAAACACTGGTAGCTCTCCTTCATCTACTTCAACTAATGACCAATCTAGTAATGCCGCAGGCACATCAGATTCTGGAGCTGCAACCTCAAATTCTGGAAATTCCAGTCCTGATGCAAACACCAACGCCAGCGCAGCAACTGATTCAGGAACTGGTCTGGACACAGGTAGTGTTCAAGGAGATCATGCAAATTACTTCCTTTTTCCAGTGAGCATTCTCCTGGTTCTGGCATACTTGTTTACCCATTACCTTTTCAGTAAGGGCATTTTAAAACAGGGCACCCACCGGAGAATTTGGAACTTACTCCTGACTGCAGGATACCTGGGAACTGGAATTACAGGGGTAGTCCTGGTATTACTCATAAATATGGGTATTAGGACTGCATTAAATCAATCTATAACCTTTTGGCATGTGGAATTATCTATTCTCATGTTTGTGGGGACCTTAATACACATCCATCTATACCGGAAACCATTCAAGAACATGTTAAGGGTTCTTTTTGGTTTTAAAACCAAAGCGGAAAAGAATAAACCCTTATCTCGGTGAGTTCTAAGTAGGAATTAATGGTGTAATGATCAAGAAATGCATTGATATCAAGAAATGCATGATAAACAGAAATAGAATAACAAAAAATAAGTTTTTTTAAATCCATTATAATTTAACTATTGGAGATAAAACTAAGTTAAATCCGTTTATTAAATAAATTCAATTGTTCCGGTTATGGGTGGTTTAACTTTTATTTCTACAGGTGTAATTTCAAAGCTACAATATCCATCCCCATTGGCGTGACATTTGACTTCATTCACAGAAACTTCTGATTGGAAATAATTGGAGAAAACCGCCTCAAAAATCCCGGAACTAATTGCACACATTGGTCTTTTCAGGTTAGGCATCTTGTCACATTCAAGATTTCCGTCGATGTTAATGGTTAGAGGATCCTTGTTTACCAATTCAAATCGTCCGCCACTAAATTGTTCCCACATTTTTCCAATTGTTATTACCATATCTTCAATATTTAAGAGGCTGACTTCTTGATACTGCTCATAAAATGATTCACCTATCAAGACGCCCATATTGTAGAGTAAAGGGTTTATGTCCATTCCACTATTTAATAAAAAGATCCGAATTGTTCTGAATAGTAATGAATTAAAATCAGATTGATCATTAACATTAAGCATATAACTCTTGATGTAGTCAGTCATGTTAATATCTACTTCTAGATTTGTAGAAAACTCTACAAGCTGTTTGGCTTTGATGAAAAATAATTTTTTTCGTTTGTCTACAGGATCACTTTTGGATCCAATAATACCTTTATCTTCCAAAACTTTCAAATGACTGGAAAGGGTGGGTTTTGATTTATTTATTCGAGTGAGAATTTCATCAAAATATAACTCTTCCTTTTCTAGCATGGATAAGATCTCTGCTTTGATGGGGGATTCAATTATTTTTGGCCCATCGGGAGCTATATATATGTGAACATTATCCGATTTTTTGGACATATCAAATAATTAGTTTTATTGATATATATATGGTTCTGTGCATTCGTGACATTATTAATCAATATTTGATTATCGATACGATTTTGAAAGCAAAAAACAATTTAGTAAATTCCAATATCAATGTTATTTCGTTTATTTATTTTGGGTAAAATCAAATAGTTTTACTAACTTCAAAACATTTATTAATAATAACACTCAATCAGTTAATATGGTAATATCTATGTTTCGAATTAAACATTACAAGTTAAAACTGGGAATATTTTAATTGGTCCACTCATTTTCAGTGGTCAATTAAAATAATAAAGGTGAAGCTGATGTTTAAATCCAGAATTTTGGTAGTGGAGGATGAAGCAGTAGTAGCTCTGGGCATCAAGAATAAGTTAGAGGATCTGGGTTATAATGTGGTGGACATGGTTTTCAATGGTAAAGATGCAGTAGAAGTTGCCCTAAAGAAGGAGCCTGATCTAATTTTGATGGATATCCTCCTGGACGGGGATATGGATGGTATTGAAGCTGCATGTAAAATTAGAAACAAGATGGATGTACCTATAATCTATTTAACTGCTTTTTCCAGTGAAGAAGTATTCCAAAGGCTTTGTATAACTGAACATTTCCAGCGAGTTTGTATGACCGAACATTATGCATATATCTCCAAACCGTTCAGTACAAGTGCTATTGATGTTAATATTGAAATGGCACTTCATAAACATAAAATTAAGAAGAGAAATCAAATGGAAGTCCAAGGAAACAGTTTTCAACAAAAATCGCCATAGTAACCTCATAGTAAGCATAAGTAACATCATTTTTCATTCCATTTGGGTAATCATTGTTACAAGAAACGTTTTATAGTTTTCAAGCAAGTGTTTCATTTTTTTCAAGCTACTTTTTAATCGTTTCAAGTAATGGTTTATTGTTTTCAAGCAAGTGTTTCATTGTTTTCATCAAGTCTGTTTTCTATAATGGATTTTTTCAAGTTAAAACTGTTCCAGGAAAAATGTTGATTCCTATAAATGGGCTTTAATAATGAACTATGGGCTAGAACATTAATTCCTTTGAAAACTCAAGGAAATTATAAACTCGAAGAAACTATTTAATAAATGGCTGATATTTAATGATAGTTACTAATTATAAATTATGATCTCACATGGGAATGGAAAATAGAGGACATGTGGAAAAAATTGTACAGAATCTCGAAATAGGACATTATTTTAACTTCAAAATTTAAGTGGAGATGTTCAATGATTATTGCTCTGGTAATGGCAGGTGGCAGGGGAAGTCGGATGAATTCAGACCGGGAAAAACCCCTGATGATTGTTAATGGGAAGCCGCTTATTGAACATGTGCTTCATTCACTACGGGATTCATCTCTGGTGGATAAAATAGTAGTGGCTACCAGTTGCCATACTCCTGAAACAGGGGTTCATGTTGAAAATCTTGGTTTTGAAGTTTTAAAAACTCCAGGGAACGGATATGTGGAAGATCTATCATTTATCCTTTCACAGGATGATTTTGAAGATGAAGTAATTCTCACCATAACTTCGGATCTACCTCTAATCACTGCCAGGATCATTGACATGGTACTGCAGGAGTATCTCAAATCATCTACACCAGCCATGTCAGTGAGGGTGCCGGTGGAAATATTCCGTGAACATGGTCTTAAGCCCAGTTTGGTGCTGCAGAATGTAGTTCCCTCTGGATTAAATATATTAAGGGGGAATGATACAGAACAAGATGAAGAAGTTCTGGTCCTCGATAAAATTGAACTGGCATTAAATATTAATAGCCCCGAGGACATAATATGCCTAAAGAAACTATGGGGAAACTCCAGAAGGTGAGGTAATGGTTGAGAAAGAAGAAAGGAAACTCATAAAAGGGGAAGAAAAAGTTTGGAGTGAAATCAAGGGCTATCAGGTGGCTACTAGCAACGCCAGGATCCTGGGAGAGCTTGAAGAACTCATTATCAATGACAGAACCGGTAAAATAACTGATGTAGTCATTAAGGTTGACAAAGGAAGAAACGTCACAATTAAGGGTTCTAAACAGAAAGGAGATACTTTACTGGTACCATTTGGTAAAGTGGAAAAAGTGGGTGAATTCATTATTATTTCTGAATAAAATCCCATTTAAACCTTATATTTTATCATTTTAAGCTTTTAATCATTTAGTATGTATTCTCTTGTTGTAAATTTTTGTTTTAATTCAGGTCTAAAATAATAATGTTTTAATATTAGATTTTTATAATTTATTCTTCATTATTTCTTAAAATAACTCCTCTGTCAACCTTAAACTTATTGGGCTTCGTACCAATACAAAATATTTTTGTGTCATTTTAAGCATTTTAAATTTATTTAAGTTTTTTTTTATTTTAAACTTGTCAAATTCTTTTAAAGTAAGCAGAAATAAAAACAAGAAAATAGGGTAATATTGGATATAAAGCTGATTGGATATAAAGCTGGAATTAAATTGAAAAAATAAATAAAAGAAGGGTTGCCTTAAGTTAAGGCATTCCTTACATTCCTTTTAAGCTTTGATCCATCATTCTTTTGGTTTCAGCAGCCAGTTCTGGTGGAAGGCCAGCTATATCAATGCTCAGGAATCCTCTGACAATCATGGATGCTGCTTCTTCCTCACTTAAACCGCGGGACATGAGATAAAGCACTTCTGCTTCGTCAATTTTACCTACTGCTGCTTCGTGGGATAGTTCCAGTTCAGTAGAGGCACCTTCCAGTTCTGGTATGGCGTATATCATTGAATCATCTGATAAAACCAGCCCATGGCATTCGAGGTGACCTTTAACATTTTTGGCCCTTCCTGCCAGGTGTCCTCGAGCATAAATCTGTGATTGGTCCTTGGAAACAGATCGAGAGATCATTTCGGTACTGCAACCTTCTCCTTCTAAGATCACCCTGGATCCCATGTCCAGAATAGATTCCTTCTGTCCTCCCAATATAGATTGGAAAACAACCTTAGAATTGTTACCAGTACAATATGCAGTTGGATATGATTGTATGCTCCGGACTGGGCTGGTGAGGATGTAATTACTGATATAAGTAGATTCATCTCCTACCATTACACCAGTTCGAGGGCGCACATCCACCTGTTCTGCCCAGTTGTGCACCATGGTGAAGGTGATTTTAGCCCCTTTTTTGAGATAAAATTCGGAAACTCCCACGTGTAAAGCAGAAGTAACATCTTCTCCTGTTGCACATCCAGTAATAATGTGTAGTTCAGAGTTTTCTTCAGCTATGATAACGTTGTGGGCAGTTTGCATGACATTTTCATCACCGATGAACATGCATGCTTGGAGAGGAAATACTTCTTTAGAACCAGGCATGGATCTTATAAAGTATCCTCCACTACCTCCCTGTTCCTTTTCACGTAAAGCAGTTTGAGCGGTGTATTTATCACTATCAACAGCTACTGCCTTCCACATGTAATCTTTTAACCAGCCGTATTTATCCAGGGCCACGTTCATACCCATGATTTCCACAGACTCAGAGGCGCAAGTGGTACACACTCCACTCTGGTCTACCTGGACAAAAGTGCCTGATCTTTCTTCTTCATTGGGATCTACTCCCACTTTGAGGAGGGTTTCCTGCACCTTTTTGGGAACTTCGTTTGCTCTGGAAACTTTTTCATGTTCACCTGCTTCTTCCTTGATGAACTTTTCCAGGTCAATATCTTCGCCGTAGAGTGCTTTTTTTTCCTTAGCTTTCTCGGCACGATTTAGTGTATCTCGCAACATTCCACACACCCGTGAAATCCTTCTTTTCGTATATCTTCAATAATCTCAGTTGGGTTTCCTGAACAGGCAATTTTACCATCCATAAGCACGTGGGCTGTGTCTGCAGCCACGAAATTAAGGATGTAACCAAGGTGAGTTATCAAAAGTCCTGATTTTTCCCTTAAGCCCGGTTTTTTGTCTTTATCCAGGAGTGTATTGATCTCCTCAGCCAGAAGCTCCACATTTTCGATATCCACTCCAGAATCAGGTTCATCGAACATAATGAAGTCAGGTTGTTGAGCTAAAAGTTGCAGTATTTCGGATCGTTTAACTTCTCCTCCGGAAAAACCAAGGTTAACATCTCTTTCCAGGAACCGTTCATCGAACTTGAGTTTACGAGCCAGATCCATCATTTCTGGACTGAGCTCCTTGTCTGCATCCTTTTCCCCGTGTTCGATTTTTAAAAGATCACCCAGTCGTACTCCTCTAATGGAAGGGGGGTTCTGGAAACTAACTCCAAATCCTTTTCTTACCCTTTCAGTAGTTGAAAGGTTAGTTATATCTTCCCCTTTGAAGATTATCTCTCCCCGAGTTACTTTGTACTTGGGAAAACCCAATAAAGTCATAAAAAGAGTACTTTTACCGGCTCCATTAGGTCCTAGTAGGACATGTGTTTCTCCGTTGCCTATATTTAAGTCTACATCCGTGAGAATTTCTTTTCCACTTACTTCAACTGCCAGATCAGTTATTTCAAGTAGCAGTTTAACCACCACCATTTTTTTGGTTTTATTGTTTTATTAAAGATGGAATTTATGGATGTGATTATAACACACCTTATATTTTTATATGGACTTTTACTATTAATAATATGATGAATATCTTTTGAAAAAATTAAGGTAGAAATTCTTATTAAAAACAATAATTCCTGCTAAAAATGAGTGATGGGAAGTTTAACTGGATATTCATTCAATTAGAAATTTTAAAAGATAATTTAACGGGTAAAATGTTTATTTGATTAAGGTAAGTTTTCAATTGATGAGTAATCAAAAATTAAAACCAGATTGGGAATTGTAATATGATAAAGCTGAATTTAATTTCGTATAAGTTTAATAGAGACATTTTAAACCAATATTAAAAACCCTGATTTTGTTATTCCCCTATATAAATTTTTCGAATTAGTTTTTGAAGTAACCTTTATAATAACTATTCCTATATCCATATAATGTACAATTAATATGGTACGCCGACAAAGCAAGGAGGAAAGCCAATGGCTGAGGATGATGTTAAGATCGTGATGTTTTGTTGTAACTGGTGCTCCTATGGTGGAGCAGACACTGCAGGAACCGCAAGGATGCAGTATCCCCCAAATGTGCGGGTCATCCGGGTAATGTGCTCGGGAAGAATTGAACCTCAATTTATTTTCAAGGCCTTCAGAGAAGGTGCTGATGGGGTCATTGTGGCCGGCTGTCACCATGGAGACTGCCACTACGACGCAGGAAACTATAAATTAGATCGTAGAATGAGATTAATCTACAAACTAGCAGATGGATTGGGAATCGGAAGAGAAAGGATTCACCATGACTGGATATCTGCATCAGAAGGGGAAAAATTCGCAAAAACAGTTACCATGATGGTAAATCGTATAACTGCTCTGGGCCCATCCCCTCTCAAAGCACAACTAGACGCTCCAGAAGAATCAGAAGTGGAGGCCTAACATGGCAGACAAAGTTAAACTAGGAAATGTTTGGCTCAGTGTATGTTCTGGATGTGAACTGTCCATTGCAGATATACACGAAGCCATAGTGGATGTTCTGGGATTAGCAGATTTCGAATTCATGCCAGTTCTAATGGACACCAAATATGATGAATGGACCGACGTAGATGTGGCCATAGTTACCGGAGGTATTCGAAATGATGAGAACCGGGAACTGGCACTGAAAGTACGGGAAAAAGCAAAGGTAGTTATAGCATACGGAACTTGTGCTGCTTACGGAGGAATCTTTGGGCTGGGAAACCTACACACAGTTGATGATTTAACTCAAGAGGCTTACGTCAACTCAGAAAGTACTTACAACGATGAAGGAATAATACCCAGTGAAGGGGTACCTCATTTAGAAAGTAGAGTTAGACCATTAACCGATGTTATTGATGTTGATTTAGTCTTACCTGGATGCCCACCCCGATCTGATCTGGTAGCACAAATCATCATGGCTCTATTGAAAGGAGAAGAACTACCGGAAATACCACAAACAAACCTTTGTGAAGTCTGTCCAAGGGAAAAACCACCGGAAGGAATGGCCATGGACAAAATCATCCGTCAGTTCGAACTGGGAGAACCAGACCCAGAAATGTGCCTGGTGCCCCAGGGTTTAGTATGCATGGGACCCGCCACAATTTCCATATGTGGTGCAGAATGCCCCAGCATTGGTATCAAATGTCAGGGATGTTATGGACCCACCTTCAATGTAGTGGACCAAGGTGCTAAAATGATCAGTGCCATAGGTTCTGACTTTGGTGTGGAACAAGACAAAACTGTGGACCCTGAAGAAGTAGCCAATGAACTGGATGATATTGTTGGAACTTTCTATACCTACACACTCCCAGCGGCTTTAGTGCCTGCTAAGGTGAAAAAGGAGGGTAAATAAATGGTTACACTGAAAATGGAACCTGTGACCAGGATTGAAGGTCACGCCAAAATCACAGTGGATCTGGATGATGCAGGAAACGTCCAGGACACCAAACTCCACGTTATGGAATTCCGTGGATTTGAAAAATTCCTGCAGGGAAGAAACATCGAAGAAGTACCACGATTGGTACCTCGAATATGTGGTATCTGTGATGTACAGCACCACCTGGCTGCAGCTAAAGCTGTGGATGCCTGTTTTGGATTCGCTCCCGATGAAATTCTCCCTACTGCCTACAAAATGAGAGAACTCATGAGCTGGGGTTCTGTAATGCACTCCCACGCTCTGCACTTCTATTTCCTGGCAGCTCCGGATTTCATAGCTGGTAAAGACAGGAAAACCAGGAACGTATTCCAAATAGTTAAAGACGCTCCTGAAGCAGCCCTTCAAGCTATTGAGCTCCGAAAAAATGCTTTAGATCTCATTAAAGCCACAGGTGGACGACCTATACACCCCACATCCTCTACTCCTGGTGGTATTTCTACCAGTCTGGATGATGAAACCCAGAAAGACCTTCTAAAGAAGGCTCAGAGGAACGTGGAATTATCTGTAGCCACCCTTGAACTGGCTAAACCGATCTTCGAAGAAAATCTGGACCTGGTGAAAACCTTAGGTTACGTGGAAACTTACCACACTGGACTGGTTAAAAACGGCGTATGGGATATGTACGACGGAAACGTCCGGATGAAAGATAAAGAAGGAAACCAGTACGCTGAATTTGCACCATCCGATTACTTGGATTACATTGGTGAAAAGGTTAAGCCATATTCCTGGTTAAAATTCCCATACATCAAAGACTTAGGATATCCAGAAGGAATATACCGTGTAGCTCCTCTGTCACGTCTTAACGTCGCTGATAAAATGCCTGATGCTGCACCATTAGCACAGGAAGAATTGAACGAATTCAGAAATCTCTTTGGATACGCTCAAGAACCATTACTCTTCCACTGGGCTAGACTCATAGAGTTACTTGCAGCCTCAGAATGTGCAGCAGATGCTCTGGAAGGAGATTTATCTGGACAAAAATTCCCAGATGCTCTGGAAAGAACTGCTGGTGAAGGTGTAGGTATTGTGGAAGCATCTCGAGGAACACTAACCCACCACTACGCTTGTGACGAAAATGGACTGGTTACCAAAGCTAACATTGTGGTCGCAACCATCCAGAACAACCCTGCTATGGAAATGGGTATCCAGAAAGTAGCCCAAGACTACATAAAACCAGGAGTAGAAGTAGACGACAAGATCTTCAACTTAATGGAGATGGTAATAAGGGCCTACGACCCATGTCTATCCTGTGCAACCCACGAAATCGACAGTCAAATGAGACTCGCCACCCTTGAAGTGTACGACAGCGAGGGTCACCTCGTTAAAAGAATTTAAATTTCTAAGAGGGTGAAGAAAGATGATAGTGGTTAACAAGGAAGACTGCATTCGATGTGGGGCCTGTCAGGGTACCTGTCCAACTGCAGCCATTGCTGTATCCCCAGATGACGTTATTTACTGTGACGTTTGTGGGGGAGCACCTAAATGTGTGGATATCTGTCCTACAGGTGCTCTTAAGACTGATGAGCTGGCTATTGGCGAATCTGGCAATACCCAGACCCGAGTCACCTTCAACCCCAAACTCTGTAATGAGTGCGGTGATTGTGTAGAAGTCTGCCCACCTCAGATCCTCAAACTAGAGGCAGGTAAAGTGCAGACAATACCATTACAGGGCTACTGTGTCATGTGCCAGCAGTGCGCTGATATCTGCCCGGTAGAAGTCATTGGAGTAGAAGGAGTCAAAGAACCCAAAAAGACGGACTTAAACATCACTGGTCCGATCTACATTGTCGACTGTGTTGGATGTGGTATGTGCGTGGATGAGTGTCTTGTGGATGCCATAACACTCCCTGATGTAGGGGAAAGCATAGTTATCGACGAAGACACTTGTATTAAATGTGGAGTCTGTTCACAGACCTGCCCATGGAATGCAGTGTTTATATCTGGTAAAAAACCAGAAAAACGAACCAAAGAGCTCAACAAGTTCGAAGTTGACGAGGAAACCTGTATTGGTTGTAATGTCTGTGTAGAAGCCTGTCCTGGTGAATTCATAGAACCTAAAGCCTCCTCATTAACTGTGGAACTACCAGAGATCTGTACCTACTGTGGACTATGTGAAAAATTATGTCCAGTAGATGCCATTGACTTGGATGTTGAACTGGGACCAGCTAAACCCGCCTCTGAAGAAGGATTAGTATGGGATGAATCCAAATGTGAATACGTTGGAGCCTGTGCCCGTATCTGTCCAACCGAAGCTATTAGGGTGGTTACTAACACTGGAATGGAAGTTCCCGGAGACATTGATGTCAGTGGAGAACCTTCATTGGCTATGTGTACTCGTTGTGGAGCATGCACAGTTGCTTGCCCAGAAGGAGCACTAAGCTTGGTGGAAATGGATAAAGTTGTTGATGGTGAAGTTGTCAAAAGGAACAGAGTACAGTTCAGTCCTAACAAGTGTACCGAGTGCGGTGACTGTGTGGAAGTATGTCCATATAACATGCTGAAACTAACTCCCGACGAAAAAGTACCACTCAAAGGATTCTGTATACTCTGTGACCAGTGCATAACTGCCTGTCCACACGAAGCATTTTCCCTTAAATAGGTTCAAACACGAAACAAAAACAAACAAATTTTTGGTGGAGAATATCCACCACTCCTTTTTTATTTTTAGGATTCAGTATAAATTTTCAGAATTCAGCATTAAATTCGTTTTTATTTTAAATTATTATAATAATCTCGCTAATTTTAAGAAATTAAAACTATTTAAGAATTAAAATTTTTGAATTTTAAAATTAATTAATATAATAAAAATAAACTTTCTGTATTTAAGATTCTACTTTCTATTTGATTAACCCCTTTTCATCCACTTCTATGAAAATACTATGTTTTTCCAGGTCTAATTCAACTATCTTCCCTTCTACAGTCATTCCCTGGTTTAAAATATCCACCATTTCTATACGTTCATCATAGATTTTCATGTGGATCACATCATCCATGAGTTTGGTCCCTTTGGTATCGTAAACAGTTGATTCACACATTTTTTCCCTCTTTTTTAATTTAATACACATCTCTATTAATTTCAGCTATCTACAATATTTGTATTCATCCATTTGTGTATATATTTTCCTGATGGACTTATTGTTTTTATAAACGTTATTAAGGGAAATTTAAGGGAATCATAACTATAATTATATTCATTTATTTATGTAATCACTAACATAATTCACATTAAATAGCGTATTAATTAATCATTTTATAAATGCTATTTTTTTACTATTTTTGAATTCATCATCAGAATTTTTATCATATCTTTTTGTATCATATATTAAAAAGTCTATTTAACAAGTTTTTTTCCCATTTGTCTTTAGTTTTAGTGATTTTTTAATACATAATCCTTTTTTCTTATTCATATTTAAAAAATACGAACAGTTTGTAGGTAAAATATATATAATAGAAAATCTTAACAGGTGATATCAAATCAATATTGTAATTTGTCAACAACGTAGTGGCAGATATTGTAAATGAACATTTTCAATTGGTGATTTGAATGATTAATTTAAGGAATAAGAGAAATAGAATTGAAATATCTTTAATAATTGTTTTTGCATTTTTTTTAACTTGTGGCATAGTTTCAGCTGCAGAAACCGTTGATGGAGTCACGAACAATTCAACTATTGTAAATAACAGTTCATCATCCTTAACTTCGGATACATCCCTCATAAATTACACCATTAACTCAAATACGCCTGATCGATTTTCAAATTCTTCTTTTTCCCCTATTTCTAATATAATCCAGGGGAATGTGACTAAATGTACTAATGGGAGCCCATTCCCCGGAGTTACCCTCACTTTAACTTCAACTAATGGTTCAACCCTTGCCCAAACCAACACAGATGCCACTGGATATTACGAACTCAACTTCACGAGTAGTGAAGGAACTTTCTATGTTAATGCCAGTTATCCCGGACATATGACCCTCCGGAAACTGGTGAAAACGGAACTTAGCTCCGAACCATCTGATCTGAATTCATATGGATGGGTAAATTTCCAATTGGGCCCTGAACCCACTTTATCCATCAATGCCCCAGGACAACAGTTTTTAAATGAAAGTTTCAACTTCACACTCACTTTCAACAATAATGGTAATGAAACTGGTTTTGGCCCCATAGTCCAGTTGATCTTACCTCCTGAGATAGAGTTCAAGAGCGCCAACTTCCTAGGAGCACCGGTGAGTATTACATTGGTAGGAACCTTCCCCCTAAGTGGTACATTAACCGATCCACTATCTGGACTAACGGTGACTGGAAATCCCGGTTACGTTCTTTACATACTTGAATATCCTCTGGGCAGTTTTACCACGGGCCAGCCAAGTGCGGTTCTGGAAATAAATGCATTTTTACGGGGTAACTCCACTCTGGGATTACCTCTTAATATCACAGCATATCCCGTATTTCGGTTTGGTGCCAATGAAACGGGCACAACACCCATTCAAGGGAATGAAACTACAACCCAAATAACTCCTACAGTAATTAAGATCATTAAGAACACAGTTGCTCCTCATGAAGATGAAACTGCCACTGGTTCTAACTATACATGGGATTACACTCTCACAGTTGATGTGGCCAATGGCCAGACAGTCACTGAGGTTAATGTGAAAGACTTAATTCCTGGAAACTTACAGTTTGTGCAAGTGGTTGATGCTGATGGCGGTAGTATAGTGCAGCAACCATCCACCAGTACCCCTGGTGGTTTATTGTGGATACACTTCAACAATATCACCGGAGTACTCGGTTCTGATAGAACTATCATCTATCGAGTTTATGCTCCAAAATTCGATAATAATTCCCTGTACGTACTGGATCCAAATACCGGAGCCAGGGTTAATGCCACTAACACTGCCAGTGTTACTGGAAATTACACCAATATTAATGTTTCATCTACTGATAATTACACTCTTATCCTGAAACCACTGGCCATACAGAAAAGTGTTTATGATGAGAGTACGGATCCAATCCGACCCAAACCTACTGACATCCTGAGGTATACACTCAACTTCCAGGTTTCAGATTATTTCTCAATAAACAACCTGGTACTTTATGATGTACTGGGCGATGGTCAGAGTTTCCTAAACTCATCCACATACAATCCACGAATCAACTTACACCTTCCTGGTATCGATATAAGTGACCTTTTGGTTAACCTGACCAACCCTAATCAGTTCTATTATTACCATAACTCCACCACTGGAATCACCTATTTAGTGTTCAACGTCACCAGGATACTTAATGATAATGGGTACAGTGGTATTGTTGAAGGTGGAAATTACACAGGAACAAACTACGGGGCAACCACAGGGAACCTTACTTTCTGGGCCAAGATCAATGAATATTACGAAGGAGTAACACCACCAGTTTTACATCCAATAGTTTCCAATGATCCCATAAATAATGCAGTGGTTGCAGATGCAGTTTTAACTCAGAATGGCAGTCGAATAGAGGATAGCAGTGGAAGTCAGGTTATAATTGTAGCGCCTACACCATCAAAAAACATAATTAAAATTAATGGAAATGATCCTGTTGCTCCTTATGTGGTAAAACCCGGAGATACCGTGACTTTCTCTTTACTGATAGATGTTCCAACCAGCAATCTGCATGACTTTAATCTAATTGATTATTTACCCATACCTTTACTAAGAGCTTCCCAGTTTACCACTGGCCAGGCACAGAACACCAGCCAGGCAATACCCGCTGCTGGACAGTGGAGGTTAGGTGAAGATGATACATTAAGTAGTTTAACTGGTGTGATACCCACATTGATTGTAGATACCAGCCAGAACACCATAACATTCAAATATGGTAATGTTTACAATGCCACCCAACCCAATGCAACTGTTCACATATTATTCACCATAACTGCCACTGGAGATCCAATGGCTGATGG
>NZ_OY762552.1:2010000-2095000 GCF_963666025.1 uncultured Methanobacterium sp.
CTAGTGATGCTCTTAATGTTAAAGTCAGTGATACACTTGATCCAAGGTTAACCAGCCAGGAGTACAGCCTGGACAATGTGAATTGGTTCTCATGGAATACTCCATTTGAATACATATTCAACAGGATTAACGCATCACAAACAGTACACCTTTACCTGCGTGGATGGGTACCATCCAATGCCCTGGGTCTCATTAACAATACTGTGGTTGTTTCCAGTAACACCACCAATTTGACTGGTAACCTTACGGATAACACTACAACAAAGATTAACACCACCAGTGTGTTGAATGTGATTAAGTCTGCTCCTGAGAGTGTTACTGCGGGTCAAAGTGGACCATTGGTCTTCACAATTGCAGTGACCAATTTTGGTCCATCTGATGCGTTGAATGTGAAAGTGAGTGATACTCTGGATAGTAGGCTTACTAGCCAGGAGTATAGTTTGGATGGTGTTAATTGGAGTTCATGGTTAGCTCCTTACGAGTATGTGTTCAGTAGATTGAATGCTACTCAAACATTGTATCTGTATTTGAGAGGATTAGTGCCTTCCAATGTTTTAGGTCTTATTAATAACACTGTGGTTGTTTCCAGTAACACCACTAATCTAACTGGTAATTTGACTGATAATACTACGACTGTGGTTAATACTACGAGTGCTTTGAATGTGACTAAGTCTGCTCCGGAGAGTGTTACTGCGGGTCAGAGTGGTCCGATTGTGTTTACTATTACAGTCACTAATTATGGGCCCAGTGATGCTTTGAATGTGAAGGTTAGTGACACTTTGGATTCACGTTTAACTGGTCAGGAATATAGTTTGGATAATGTGTCTTGGAGTGTTTGGTTGGCTCCTAATGAATATGTGTTCAGTAGGGTGAATGTTACTCAGACTGTCTATCTGTATTTACGTGGATGGGTACCATCCAGTGCCCTGGGTCTCATTAACAATACTGTGGTTGTTTCCAGTGACACCACTAATCTAACTGGTAATTTGACTGATAATACTACGACTGTGGTTAATACTACGAGTGCTTTGAATGTGACTAAGTCTGCTCCGGAGAGTGTTACTGCGGGTCAAAGTGGACCATTGGTCTTCACAATTACAGTGACTAATTTCGGTCCTAGTGATGCTCTGAATGTGAAGGTTAGTGATACTCTGGATAATAGGCTTACTAATCAGGAGTACAGTTTGGATAATGTGTTGTGGTTGGCTTGGAATAGTCCATTTGAATATGTTTTCAGCAGGGTTAATGTTAATCAGACTGTATATCTGTATTTAAGAGGATTGGTACCATCTGATGCCACTGGACTCATTAACAACACTGTGTTTGTCTCCAGCAATACAACCAATTTGACTGGTAACCTGACAGACAACATTACCACGGTGATAAACACCATGGCTATCCTGAACATTACAAAAACATCCGTAACAGAAGGATCAGATGTAAATAACATAGTAAGAGGTTATCCAATCCATTACACCATAGCAATAACCAATGAGGGGCCATCCGATGCCTTGAATGTCAATTTCGATGATTATTACACACCAGACTTGTTGGAAAACACCTACTACTCCACATCAACTGGAATACCATGGACTGCATACAACAATCCCCTGAATATAAGCCCAATAATCAACAGACTGGCACCAGGACAGAATGTAACCATATGGATTAATGGTACTGTAATTTCCAATGCCACACAGGGCTTGAACAACACTGCAGGAACTTCATCAGAAACAGATCCATCCGGTAGGAAAACCGCATCAGTCTACAATGAAATTCAAACATCTCATGTAACCCTTGAAAAAACAGTCAGTAACCCACAACCATACCTCCATGAAACAATCTACTTCACACTAATAGTGCAAAACTGGGGACCAGATACTGCCATAAATGTTTATGTACTTGATAAACTCCCAGCCGGACTCACCTACATTGGATCCATAGCTAATTATGGATCATATAATCCTGAAACAGGTATATGGACCATTGGAAACCTACCTGCAAACACAATAGCCCAGTTAATACTAACTGTTGGAGTTGAAAAGTTAGGACCAATCGAAAACCACGCCCATGTATACACTGCATCTTATGACCCTATAATGGATCAAAGAAATGCAACAGCAGCTATTTACGTCAGAGAACAACCACAACCAGAGAATAATACTGTGGGAATGCAAAATACAGGAATGCCTTTACCTTCTCTTGTAATGGCACTTTTACTTGTATTATCCGGTCTATCTGCATTCACTTTCAGAAAAAGATAACTGGATTACCTTTTCCCCAACTTTTTTTTTATTCCATTTTTGAAATAACAACATAAATCAACAAAGAGATTCTATTTATAATTAAATTCTATTTAAAACTAAAATTTTTAAGACTAGAATCTTTTTAATGAATAAATGAATTTTCCCTGGTTTTTTAGAATATGGCCTTCTTCCATAACTTTCTGCCCACGTACCAAGGTCATAACTGGCACTCCTTGGACATGGAAACCTTCAAATGGAGAATATTTGGCTTTTGAATGGAAATTAGCAGGATCAATAATATTTTCTTTCTTTAAATCCACTACCACTAGGTCTGCATCCATTCCCTCTCTTATAAAACCTTTATTGGGGATATTAAATATTTTTGCAGGGTTCTCACACAACAACCTTTTAATATCATCAACAGTTATTTTTCCCTGGTTCAACTGAGTTAACATCAGGAGGAGAGTGGTTTCTAGTCCAGGAATACCGGGAGGGGCATTCCACACGTCTTTCTCTTTTTCTTCAAGTGTGTGGGGGGCATGATCAGTTCCGATTATATCAATTTGAGATAAATCCTCAATATTTAATCTGTTTTTATCATCACGCAAGGGGGGATTGGTTTTTGCCAAGTTACCATAGGTTTTCAAGTAGTTCGAATCCAAAAACAGGTGGTGAGGGGTAATTTCAGATGTTATTTTTAATCCGGTCTTTTTGGCAATGTTAATGAGTTTTAGTGATTTTTTGGTGCTAACATGGCAGAAATGTATTCTCTGTTTGAATTTTTCTGCCAGTGAAATAGCATTTATAACTGCTTCAATTTCAGCCTGTGGGGGACGAGCCTGGGCATATAGTTCCGGGTTAGATCCTTCTTTTTTCATCTTTTTGGTGCACTGTTTAACTACATCTGGATCTTCTGCATGTAATGAAATTAACTGATCCCCTGGAGTACCATTTATCTTACTGAAAGCTTCCATTAAAGAGTCAAGATCAACCAAATCCATAAAAATTTTGAAGGATGCAGGTTTGTATTTAGCAAGGTCCTTGATATTGGATAGATCCGCAACACCTGCATGTAGGCCAAAGTCCACCAGACTCTTCTTACGGGCGATCCCCATTTTATCCTTAAATGTTTGAGGGGTGTTGGTAGGTGGAACCGTGTTGGGCATATCCATCACAGTTGTGAAACCCCCAGCAGCGGCAGCAGCACTACCTGAGAAGAAATCTTCTTTAGATGTGAGTCCAGGGTCCCTGAAATGGACATGCGCATCGATAAGTCCAGGGAGGACTAATTTACCATTAACATCAATGGTTTTACTGGCAGCAGGGGGTATTTTTTTGATAGAAACTATTTTTCCATGTTCAATTCCCAAACAAACCTCTTCAGTTCCTATATCCAGTTTACAGTTGATGATACACAGATCCAGCATACATAACTCCCTGTCTTCAATTATTACATTTTCAATTATTACATTCTAAATAGAATATATTTTCAAGAGCGTAGATTATATTTTCAGTAGCAGGATAATGATTATTATTTTTTTATGTAACTATATTCATTGTAGATGTTTCTGTAAGGATAATCATATAACATTGATGATATCAATAACTAATGGGGATGTTCATGTCTTCTGTAGAAAATTTAGTAAAAGAGATGATAGCCAGGGACAGGAAAACATTCCTGAAAGATGCACGTCTTCTGCCTAAATACCATGAATCTAAATTGAATTCACCTGATACGGAATCAGATTCACCTGATATGAGATCTGATTCACAGGATACTGGTTCAGATTCACCTGATATGAGATCTGATTTGATGGATACAGGATCAAATCCATCTGATACTAAAATATTAGCTGATTTTACAGAATACAACCCCCTGCATAAAGGTCATCTGCACTGCCTTCTGGAGGCCAAAAAAAAGGTTCCAGATGGAATATTCGTGGCAGTAGTCCCAGGACTATTCGAACGCAGTGGAAGAGGATTACCTTACATTATGACCCGACAGGCACGTGCCAGGGCAGCCATTGCTGTTGGTGCGGATATCGTGGTTGAAGGTCCCCCTATGGGTATAATGGGATCAGGACAATATTCACTCTGTCTTGCCAAGACATTCCAGGCCCTGGATGCAGATTATATTCCTCGTGGATATAAACCGGATCTAGATTTTGAAATTCTACTGGAAAAAATAGGCAGAGGCACAGGAGTAGCTCCCAAACCATATCGCATGGTGGATATGGAAAATGGGGAAGTTTTACTAAAAGGTAAGCTTAATGAAGATAATTACGTTATTGTATCTTTATCCAAGTCACTTACTAAAATTGGCTTCAACTTCCAGAATAAATTCATATTCATACCCCGAATAGAGGGGGTAAGTGGAACTATAATTAGAGAAGCAGTTGTATCTGGAGTTTTAGAATCAGCCGAGGAAATGTTACCTCCTGAAACCATAAGGATCATGAGAGAAGAGATGGAAAATGGAAGAGCACCTCTTCATCAGACTCGGGATGAGAAAACTATCCTTTTCACAGCTAACAATGCCACAGTTCCCGATCTAAAATCCCTCAGCCTACTTGATGAGCGCACCATTGAGAATATCATCGATAAAAGACCATTCAATACCATGGATGAAATAAAAAGTTGTATTGCACGTGGATTCAGCAGACATCATGCTCAAAGGGTCTTATCCTCATTGGAGGCGCGAATTGATGGGGACACCATGCATCGATATATTGAGAATTACCCCTCAACCATACGCATATTAAACTATAAAAATAAAGAAGTTCTAAGAGAATTTAAAAAGAGATTATCACATAGGAGGCTAGAGATATGCCAGTGAATAATGGAGACTTTATAAAGCTTGAATACACCGGAAAGATTACTGAAACCGATGAAATCTTTGATACTACTGATGGAGATTTAGCAGAGGAAAAAGGAATACACTCAGACAAGAAAACTTATGGGCCAATATCCATAATTGTGGGTGGAGGACACGTCCTGAAGGGAATGGAAACTGAACTGGAAGGCATGGAAGCAGGTGAAGAAAAAACCATCCAGTTAACTCCTGAAGAAGCATTCGGTGAACGTGACCCCAACATGATCCAGCTGATGCCAATGTCCGAGTTCAAAAAACAGGGCATAAAACCACAGGTGGGAATGGCCATAACCTCAGAAGGAAACACTGGTATCATAAGGAGTGTCAGTGGAGGTCGAGTAAGACTGGACTTTAACCATGAACTGGCCGGTAAAAATCTGGAATACCAGGTTAAAGTAGTAAAGATCATTGAAGATGACACTGAAAAAATCAAAAGCATGATTGACCTGCATTACCCTGCCCCCAACCTGGACTCTGAAAAACACCAGGTAGAAATTGAAGATGACAAAGTGGTCATTACCATGGATGAAATGGCCAAATTCGACCAGCGCCCTTATATGGATGTAACCATGGCCCGGTTTAGAATAGCACGGGACATCCAGGAAAACATGGACATTGCTACTGTAGAATTCGTTGATTCATTCACCCGCAAGGAAGAAGTAGAAGAGTCTACTGAAGAAGCTCCTGCAGAAGAAGTTTCTACAGAAGAAGTTCCAGAGAAGCTACCTGAAGAAGAGAAAAAAGAAGAATAGACTCATTCAGTCTAATCTTCCCTTTATTTTTTATTATATTATTTTTATTTAACCACATCTTACACTGCCAATTTTTGTTGTTTTTTTAATTTTATAGAGCTACTCTATTTTGATTTACTCTTGATTACTGACATTTTAATCATAAAGATGCTTTTTAATAGATTAAAATAAAAAAATACTAGAAAATACTGGAAAGTACTAGGAAATATTAGGAAATGTTAGAAAATACTGGAAAGTACTAGGAAATATTAGGAATTATTAGAAAAAATACGGGAAAGTTCTAGAAAAGAAAAAAAATAAAATCTACTGATTTCGGGTGTGACTTTTCTTCAGTAGACTTATTGACCTAATTATTTAATTGGATTTAAAAATTGTTGAGATATTTATGGCCAGGTCAGGACCTTAGGTGTGCGAACAGTTCCTACTCGCTCTCGAACAACCTCTGGCCAGTTCTCCTTATCAAAACCTTTCTGTGCCAGGAAACCAAATAACCATCTGGTTATTCCAATACCAGTACAACCAGTCCATAAGGTGTGGTTGTGGGTTTCTTTAATGGAAAATCCTTCGGTGAAGTGGGTACCGTGAACGTTGGCAGAAACCGCGGCTACTCCCTTATCAGCACCGGGTACAACAACACGCATCTCATATTTGGGAACATCTGGGAATTCTATGCCTCGTTCTTCCACCTTTCGGCCTTCCAGGTAAAATGGGTCGTCACCGATTTCAGTGTACCATTCCAGCTCCATCTTGTTGGCCAGTTCCTGTGATATCTCCAGTGTAGCATCACGGATTTCTTCCACCTGATCCGGTGTACCTAACCAGACCAGTTCAATCCTCTGGAATTCATGTACACGATCCAATCCCTTGGCTCCACCAGCTTCCCAGCGGTAGGTCCAACCACTCTTATCAAAGAGTCTTATGGGTAGGTCTTTTTCATCCAGAACTTCGTGACTGAAGAACTCGTAGAAGGGTTCACACTGGGCTGGTGCAAGAACGTAAGATGGGTCTTTCAAACCATCTTTCAGGCGATCAATGGGAACTTCCTTTTTTATTAAAAGCTCGTTTTTGAACTTTTTAAATAGTTCTGGGTCTCGGCGGGGTGCACTGCAGTAATACATTCCCTCTGGAAGTCCTTCCAGGTAACGCATCTTATTCATCACTGGTATGGGTATGAGTTTAGGCCACATGCACTCGAAAAACTCCAGTTTCTCCACCAGAACTTCCATGAATATATCCTCAATGGCACGCTGCAGGGCAATGAACTTGGGTCCGTAGAACCACTGTCCCTTACCCGGGAACTTCTTAACCCAGCCCTGTTTAACTGCCTCTTCAGTGGGGTCCCCCTGGAAAAACACTGGAAATTTCTGGCTGCGTCCAGTGATGGTTCCCGGTTCGATTTTGGTAACTTGGCGGGTTAAAATGTCATCTGCATCTTCGTCTTCATCTGCATCTATCCTTTCAGTCTCAGCCAGAACATGCTTAACCACTCGGTCCACCACATGGTTTCTGAGATCTCCCTCTTCCAGTTGCTGGAATTGGATAACCATTTTTCCATCATCAAATGTTGCATCCTCCACATAGGGCATTTCATTTACATCAACCCTTTCCAGGGATGGAATTTGAATCTGGTAATTTTTAACAGTGATTTTCCGAACACCAATATGGTATTTGGGTCCTAAAAGTTGTGTGAGTGGTTTTTTCATTCGAAGAAGTGCATCATGTGCTCTTCCCCTTCTACCGGAGACTATTTTCAGGTGAAGAGTATTACCTTCCAGTTTCCACTCCACAATCTGGGAAGCATCATCTTTTTGATCCGGTGCAACTCCCTTCAGGAACAGGTCATTATTGGCCTGTTGGATGAAGTTGGTAATATCATCTAATGCCTCATCAGCCTCTTTACTGAGTAAAACTTCTCCTTCTAATGTGAATTTCATTTTTATAACATCCTTCGGGTTATAATGTGTTTTAAATATTATCGTAATTTTATTTTTTAGTGAATCTTCATTTTTAGTGAATCTTCAATCTTGTTGCCATTGAATTTCCAATTTCTTATTATTGAATTTCCAATACTTTCTCAACCAGCATTTCTGAGAATATAAGGTCATCTGCAGTGGAAAGAATTGTCTTAAGTGATTTTCCTTCTAAATTACAGATTAGAGAATTATAGTTTTGTCGCGACTCTAAATAATCAATATTTTCTGGTAGAAGCGATTTGAAAGCAACTTCGGCCTGTTTATCGTTTTGGTAACTGAAGGTGATGGTGGCTTTGATCTTCATAATATTTTAGACCTCATGGATATTTTTTAGACCTAAGTGATATTGTTAATTAGAGGGGTAATGATTTAAAATATTTTCTGCAATTTGTGCAATCGACTCAAGAGCTGCCGAATCCGGGAAATCCACCAGTGGAAGGCCTTCCATATCTGCTTTGACAACCATATCGTCCCGGGGAATGCTGCCTAACACATCCACATCCATTTCTTTAAGTTTTTCTTCCACAAATTTTTCTTCCATCGGGCTGGCAACCTTGTTAATCACTGCTACCACCTTCTGGATACCTATATCTGTGGCCAGTTTTTTAATTCGGCTGGCTGTCTCCAGAGATTTGAGTCCAGGTTCGGCTACAATAATCATAACATCCACTGCCTCTGCAGTACGCCTTCCCAAGTGTTCTATTCCGGCTTCCATGTCCAAAATTACTATTTCGTCTTTTTTAATGATTAAATTCCGCATAATAGCTTTTAACATTACTGATGCCGGGCACACACATCCATCACCACCCTTATCAACAGTGCCCATCACCAGAATTTTAAGACGACCTTCAGGATCGTAATCGGTTGAAAGGGACTCTGGAAGATCAGATATAGTTGGATTCATTTTAAAAACTTCTCCAAAGGATGATCCGGGTTCTGCACCAGTCCTTTCCTTTATAAGATCCTTCATTTTAGATATGGGTGTTATGGGTTTGTGTATCCCCAGACTCCCTGCCAGGTTCATATCAGGGTCAGCATCAATGGCGTATACTTTATAATTTTTGGACAAAATAACAGCCAAAGTACCAGCTAATGTGGTTTTACCAACCCCTCCCTTCCCAGTTACTGCGATTTTCATAATATTTCACCATATTTATCAGAAAATGAACAACGTATAATTTAAAAAAATCTGAGTGAGGCTATCTATGTTTACTCTAATATTAATAAATTCATTGGAAAATGAGAAATCATTCAAATTTTTCTAAAACTAAACTATTTTTAACAAATTTAAAAAACTAAAAATAAAAAAAAGAAAAGGGGGTTTTTTTAGTATTTTAGAACGTTAATGATGCATATGTACCATATACAGTTGCTGTAGCTGTGTTCCAGTTATTTATAGCACCGAAGGTGTTATACGAACTGGTGGCATCTGCGGTGTACCATCCGCCATTGACATATACTTGCGTCCATACATGACCATACCAACTACCACTTGAGAACTGACAGTATCCGTGCACGTAACGTGCTGGGATGTTAGATGCTCTCAGGAGCGCTATCAGCAAGTGTGAAGTATCAACACAGTTTCCGGATCCAGCATTCAGTGTTCCAACTGCCCCATATTTAGTGTCGTAGTAGAAGGAATAACCGATATTATCCCTCACCCAGTTGAATATCCGCACAGACTTATCATAAGGTGTACTGGCACCCGCAGTGATACTGTTGGCCAGAGCTATTATCTGCGCATTATCGGACTGACAGTTAGAAGTTGCTACCATATATTGATAGTACTCTGCAGGGATGCTGTAAACCACGGTAAACCAAGGTTTTACACTAACTGAACTGGGTAACACTCCTTTGTTTGCGTAAGAATCCAGTACTTGACTGAAGAGATAAATTTGAGTCTCGTAACCAAGATATCCTAGACTCACTACTCCACAAGGTGGTGCCACTTTATTGGTCACCATATAGCTAACTATTCTACTTGCAAAGTCCACATACTCCGATGAACTAATCGAACCACTGCTCATGCTTTCGGAGCTTGAGGAAGGTAGATTATAGTTTTCCAAAGTTATTGGATTGTAGTTTTTACTGTTAATCTGTACAGTAGCTTGAGTAGCTAGATACAGGAACTGAGCAATGGTGATCTTTACTCCTGCTACATTTGCTGCAGAAGGTAGGTATTTATAAAGGTCTACATTGTTTTTTACACCAGTTGCTGTTGCTGCAATGTCAGCTATGCTGAACTGTACATTGATTCCAGTGATAGGCATGTTAGCAGCAGCCCATCCTTTAATAACTACATTGTAAGGTAATGTGCCATTACTTGCGTAATATGTCAAGATCCTACTATACAAGTAGATTTGAGACTCATAACCAAGTTCTCCAATACTTACGCAGCCATAGGCAGGTGCTACTCCATTACTTTCCATATAGCCTTTGATTCTCTGAGCAAAGTCCAAATAGTCATCGTCTAATAGAAGTTCGGTTACAATACTTTCGCTGCTACTGCTAGGTAGTGTGTAGCTTCCTACTGTTATGGTGGTTGTGGTTGGTTTTCCGTTGTTGAGTAGTGTGGTGGCTGTTGTGGTTAGGTATAGGAATTGTGCCATGTTTAGTGTGGTTGTTCCTATGGTGATTGTGGTTGGTAGTGTTTTGTTGGTTTCTATGTAGTTTTTGACTGTTTGTGCTGCGGTGAGTATTTGTGCTATGGTTACGGTGGTTGTGGTTGGTTCGTTTATGGGTATGTTGTTGTTTGTCCATTGTTTTACGGTGATTGTGTTGGGTAGTGTTCCGTTGTTTTTGTATTGTGTGAGTATTCTGCTGTATAGGTAGATTTGTGATTGGTAGCTGATTTGTCCGAGGCCGATGATTCCGTATGGTGGTGCTTGGCCGTTACCTGCCATGTATTGTGCTATTCTGTTGGCTAGGTCGGTGTAGCTTGCTGTGTTTAGTGTTCCGGTTGTTAGTTGTTCGGTGCTGGTGTTGGGTAGTGTGTAGTCTCCTACTGTTATGGTGGTTGTGGTTGGTTTTCCGTTGTTGAGTAGTGTGGTGGCTGTTGTGGTTAGGTATAGGAATTGTGCCATGTTTAGTGTGGTTGTTCCTATGGTGATTGTGGTTGGTAGTGTTTTGTTGGTTTCTATGTAGTTTTTGACTGTTTGTGCTGCGGTGAGTATTTGTGCTATGGTTACGGTGGTTGTGGTTGGTTCGTTTATGGGTATGTTGTTGTTTGTCCATTGTTTTACGGTGATTGTGTTGGGTAGTGTTCCGTTGTTTTTGTATTGTGTGAGTATTCTGCTGTATAGGTAGATTTGTGATTGGTAGCTGATTTGTCCGAGGCCGATGATTCCGTATGGTGGTGCTTGGCCGTTACCTGCCATGTATTGTGCTATTCTGTTGGCTAGGTCGGTGTAGCTTGCTGTGTTTAGTGTTCCGGTTGTTAGTTGTTCGGTGCTGGTGTTGGGTAGTGTGTAGCTTCCTACTGTTATGGTGGTTGTGGTTGGTTTTCCGTTGTTGAGTAGTGTGGTGGCTGTTGTGGTTAGGTATAGGAATTGTGCCATGTTTAGTGTGGTTGTTCCTATGGTGATTGTGGTTGGTAGTGTTTTGTTGGTTTCTATGTAGTTTTTGACTGTTTGTGCTGCGGTGAGTATTTGTGCTATGGTTACGGTGGTTGTGGTTGGTTCGTTTATGGGTATGTTGTTGTTTGTCCATTGTTTTACGGTGATTGTGTTGGGTAGTGTTCCGTTGTTTTTGTATTGTGTGAGTATTCTGCTGTATAGGTAGATTTGTGATTGGTAGCTGATTTGTCCGAGGCCGATGATTCCGTATGGTGGTGCTTGGCCGTTACCTGCCATGTATTGTGCTATTCTGTTGGCTAGGTCGGTGTAGCTTGCTGTGTTTAGTGTTCCGGTTGTTAGTTGTTCGGTGCTGGTGTTGGGTAGTGTGTAGCTTCCTACTGTTATGGTGGTTGTGGTTGGTTTTCCGTTGTTGAGTAGTGTGGTGGCTGTTGTGGTTAGGTATAGGAATTGTGCCATGTTTAGTGTGGTTGTTCCTATGGTGATTGTGGTTGGTAGTGTTTTGTTGGTTTCTATGTAGTTTTTGACTGTTTGTGCTGCGGTGAGTATTTGTGCTATGGTTACGGTGGTTGTGGTTGGTTCGTTTATGGGTATGTTGTTGTTTGTCCATTGTTTTACGGTGATTGTGTTGGGTAGTGTTCCGTTGTTTTTGTATTGTGTGAGTATTCTGCTGTATAGGTAGATTTGTGATTGGTAGCTGATTTGTCCGAGGCCGATGATTCCGTATGGTGGTGCTTGTTTGTTGTCTTGGATGTATTCTGCTATTCTGCTGGCAAAATTCACATAGCTATCGAGTGATAGTGTACCAGTTGTGAGGCTTTCGCTGCTACTGCTGGGTAACGTGTAGTCTCCTACTGTTATGTTGGTTGTGATTGGTTGTCCATTGTTAAGTGCTACTGTTGCTTGTGTGGCTAGGTATAGGAATTGTGCCATGTTCATGGTGACGTTTCCTACGGTTACTGTTGGGGGTAGTGCTTTGTTGGTTTCTATGTAGTTTTTGACTGTTTGTGCTGCTTCCAGGATTTCTTCAATGGTAAAATTGGCAGTGCCATAAATGTCAGGGTAACTACTAATTAACCCATACCTGAAGAGGGCATATCCTGATGCGTTGTTATCAGCAGCAGTCTGCACATCGTTGGTCAGTTCAGTGCCATTTATTGGGGTGGCATTACTATCTGACTCATAGGTCTGCACGGCTGCAACTACAGGTACTGTGGAATGATTTACAATGTATGAAGTGGTACTACCGATCCAGGCAGTATCTTCCCCATAATTTCCCTTGTAAATCATAGGTACTAAACAATCCACATATTGGGACAGTTGTTCGTAACTTTGACCGTAGTAGTAAGTGTTTACCGCACATTCAGGCATCACACAAACTCCGAGATAGATGTAACTTCCTTTTCCTGCACTTTTAGTGTCGAGTAAGGAACGCACATCTGCCACAAAATTGGTGATAATTGAAGTTGCCTCGGCCTCGCTGGGATGCTTGTAAGCAGTTCCAGGGTACCTGCAGTAATCCAGGAGAACACCTGTAACATTGTAGGTTGAAACTATGGTACTAACTTGTTGTTTAACCCATTCTCTGGCATCAATGCCATCAATTGTTGATTCTCCTGCAATGAGCCAGTTTCCGTTGCTATCCACGAAACATGGTATCCATGCCCAAACACGAATTCCGCTTCCAGCGAATTTGTCAACGAAACTTCCTAGGTTCGCTCCAGTTCGTGGAACGTAAACGTAAATATCGGTAATTCCGATACTTGCCAGGTAACTAGGATCAATAGTGCTCAGAGAGGTTGACCATACAAAAAGAGCCTGAACATTAGTGAAGGTGGTATCGGTAACAGTAGCTGAACCTGCTGCACCAGATTGAGTACTGGTGCTGTTATTTACCTGACCTGTACTATTAGTATCAGTACTGGTGGTAGAATTTGTAGTACTGTTTCCAGTTTCATTATCCATCACTTGGTCTACGTTGTTTTCAGTGTCATTTCCACTTGAAGTACTCTCATTCACGATTGTTTCATCGTTACTTCCGTTAGTGCTGTTAATGATTTCAATAGTTGTGTTTTCACTGTTGTTGCTAATGCTTTGGTTTTGGTCGGTGGCGTATATGCCATTGACACTTAGCAGTGCTATAAAACATAATAAAAGCACAGCTAAAGACAATTTTCGCTTAATTTTATCGCCTCCGTGTCCGAAATGATCTTATTTGAAATTTATAGGATCATTTAGAATTACAATTCCCAATGAAATCGCTTTATGGCGACCTTTGGGAATCATTAGGACACTTATTAAAATCAAAAGGGCATAATATATAAAATCTTTGATTTAAATTCAGTAAACAAACTATCTTAGAGTCGTTTTTTCTTTTTGGGACATCTTTAAATGGGATAAAATTTCCATTGTTTTAATTTGCCTCCGATTTGGGCTGTTTTTAAAATTAAACTTCAATTAAAACGTTTTATTTCATAATAAACGCTATAAAATCTTATTCAAATGTCTTAATGGTATCTATATTGCTGAAATAGATAATCAATCAAAATTTAGATTAAATCAATCTTTTATTGTGATGGGCAGCGTTGATAGGTAGTATTGGGATAAACCCTCATCAATCTAAGACTTTTTATGTATTGGATTTAGCACTCAAAGAATATCATGGATTAAAAAACATTTTATGGGGGTGTATCATTATAAATATCTTTTTATTCTAATTTGATTAGTTTTTTAATCTTTAACTTTACTAAATTCTTTTATAATTCTAAAATGAGCTAATAAAGATGTTTTAAAATGACGAATATTTTCAGAGTATGAAAACTTAGTTACACTTCATAATTGTCTGTATATTAATAGTGTAATCACTATTTTTATGGTAATGTTTAATTTAAATTTAAAAGGAATAGAGAAAAAACTAACCAATAATCAGTGAATTGGGTTGCTTTCAATAATCATAAAAACTATATAACTAAAAAGTGAGTAAAGATAAAATTACATAAAATTATGTGAATTTAATTTGCATGAATTTTTAACATTTTGATTTAGTTATGAAACTAGACAACTTGAGACTATTTATATAAAAAGATGGGTTACTCATTGATCATTTTATATATTATAATTCTCCAAACTAATTGTACTATTGATTTCTACCTGGTTGGCTGATATCATATTCACCTTTTTCCAGGCCGAGAAATAACGTTTATAGCTTTAATATTGACTTTTAAGCTTTAAATAGCATTTATACAAGGAGGAATAATAGATGGTAAGAGCATACACTAGAAAAGATTACATACGTAAAATTCCAGGTTCCAGAATTGTTCAATATGACATGGGAAACCTCTCTGGAGAATTCCCTTTAAAAGTGAGTTTGGCTCTAAAAGAAAAGGCCCAATTATCACACAATGCCCTGGAAGCTGCTAGGATATCTACCAACAGGTACATGCAACGAAAATCTGGTAGAATGGGTTATCATTTGAAGATCAGGGTTTACCCACACCATATCGTTCGGGAAAATCCCATGGCCACTGGTGCTGGTGCTGATCGTGTGCAGGATGGTATGAGAAAAGCTTTTGGAAAGCCAGTGAGCTCTGTGGCTCTGGTAAAAGCAAATCAGAGGGTTTTAACCATTAGGACCAACAAGAAGAATTTCATTGATGCTAAAGAAGCCCTCAGAAGAGCTGCTATGAAATTCCCAGTCTCCTGTAGGATAGTCGTTGATGAAGGCGCAGAATTAGTCAAATAAATAATTAAATATCAATAAAATCCTAAGTGGTGTATGAGCATGGAGTATGTCAAATTTTTCGAGGAGCTAAAAAAGGAAGATGTGGACATAGCTGGTGGAAAAGGAGCTAACCTGGGAGAACTGACCCAAGCAGGGATACCGGTACCCCCGGGGTTCGTGATAACATCAGCTACCTACCAGAAGTTCATGGATGAAACTGGAATCACCCAGGAAATAATGGACATTCTTGATGCCCTAGATGTTAACCATAACAAAGAACTTCAGGAATCAGCCCGAAAAATAAAAAAAATCATCACAGAGACGGAAATACCTGATGAAATTACCAATCTTATTATTGAAGCATACAACGCGCTTTGCCATCGTATAGGAAAAGAAGATGCTTTTGTTGCTGTAAGATCATCCGCAACTGCCGAGGACCTGCCAGAAGCATCCTTCGCAGGTCAGCAGGATACCTATCTTAATGTTAAGGGTCCTGAAGATATGATAAAGTACGTCCGAAAATGTTGGGCATCATTATTTGAAGCCAGAGCTATATTTTACCGGGAAGAAAACAACTTTGACCACTCCAAAGTCTATATAGCAGTAGTGGTCCAGGAAATGGTGGATGCGGAGAAAGCCGGTGTAATGTTCACTGTGCACCCCTCAACTGGAGAAGAAAAAATACTCATAGAAGGAGCATGGGGTCTGGGAGAAGGAGTTGTATCTGGAACTGTAACTCCTGATACTTACTGGATGGATAAAGTCACTGGAGAAATTCTGGAGAAACAGATCAGTGAGAAAAAAACCATGTTCCAGAAGAAGTCTGAAGATGGCCAGACAGTACAGGCACCAGTACCAGAGGATCTTAAAAATAAACGGGTTTTAAGTGATGATGAACTGGCTCGACTGGTTGCGCTGGGAAAGAAAATTCAGGAACACTACAAGTTCCCACAGGACACAGAGTGGGCCATTGAAAATGGGAAAATTTTTATGCTCCAGTCTAGACCAGTAACCACCCTGGACATGGGTACTGCACAAGGAGAAACTTTAGAAGAAGGTGAACGAACGGTAATCACTAAAGGATTGGGTGCTAGCCCTGGAATGGCCGCAGGAACTGTTAAAATCATAAACACTACTGATGAGCTGGACAAGGTCCAAGAAGGAGATATTCTGGTCACGGTGATGACCACACCGGATATGGTTCCAGCCATGAAACGGGCCAATGGAATCATCACTGATGAAGGTGGTGTAACCTGCCACGCAGCCATTGTTTCCCGTGAACTGGGTATACCCTGTGTTGTAGGAACCGGAGATGCCACAGACATAATCCCTGAAAATAGCCAGGTAACCCTGGATGGTAACAAGGGAATGGTCTGGGAAGGAATACTGGTGGAGACTGAGAAGAAAGTGGAATTTACCGAAGAACCCACTGTAGTATTGCAGGCACCCTTAACAGTTACTGAGGTTAAAGTTAACGTGAGCATGTCTGAAGCAGCCAAAAAAGCAGCTGCAACTGGTGCCGATGGAGTTGGACTCCTTAGAACCGAGCACATGATGCTCACCACTGGAGTACATCCCAAAAAATACATCATGGAAGGTAATGAAGGAGAACTGGTCCGAGTATTGGTGGAAAACATTTTGAAAGTGGCAGACAGTTTCTACCCTAAACCAGTATGGTACCGTACCCTGGACGCACCCACCGATGAATTCCAGTCATTGGATGGTGGGGAAGATGAGCCCTATGAACACAACCCCATGCTGGGATGGAGAGGAATACGCCGGGAACTTGATGAACCAGAAATCCTACTGGCAGAATTTAAGGCCATTAAAAAACTCCACGAACAGGGATACACCAACATTGGAATTATGTTACCACTGGTACAGCACCCTGATGAGTTAAGGCAGGCTAAAAAGATCGCAAGACAAGCTGGTCTTAAACCCCAGAAAAACATTGAGTTCGGGATAATGGTGGAAACACCGGCAGCAGCACTGACCATTGAAGATTTCATAGCTGAAGGGATTGACTTTGTAAGTTTTGGAACCAACGACTTAACTCAGTACACCCTGGCCATAGACCGAAACAATGAAAACGTGGCAGATCTCTACTCTGAAAGCCACCCTGCAGTCTTAAAACTCATTGAACGGGTTATAGTTGAGTGTAACAAGGCAGGAGTCAAAACCAGTATCTGTGGACAGGCCGGAAGCATGCCTGCCATTGTGGAAAAACTGGTGGAACTGGGTATAACCTCCGTATCAGCCAATACCGATGCTGTAGCTACAGTAAGAGAAACTGTAGCACGAGTAGAACAGAAACTTCTCCTCAAAGCAGCTCGTAAACTGATGCAGGAATAAAAATTCTTTATTTTTTTATTTTAAACATTTTACTTTATTTTTTTGGATATATTAGTTTTCTAAGGGATTAAAAATGGAAGACAAGGGAATACCCAAAGAGCAAGTATACCAAATGCTCAGGGAATACAAAGAAAAAGATCTCACCCACCGCTCAGGTAGAATACTCGGATCAATGTGCACCTGTCCCCACCCAGTTGGAGTCAGGGCATATTCCATGTTTTTAGAATCAAACCTGGGAGATCCAGGACTGTTCCCCGGAACAAAAGCCCTTGAAGAAGAAGTTATTGCCATACTCGGGGGTTTACTTGGGAAAAAAGATGTTTATGGTCATATTATTACTGGTGGTACTGAAGCCAACCTCATGGCAATGAGAGCCGCCCGTAACATGAAAAACCTGGATAATCCAGAGATTATTGTTCCTAAATCAGCACATTTTTCCTTTAAAAAAGCATCTGACATGTTATGTCTTGATTTGAAAATGGCAGATTTGGACGAAGATTATAGGATGGATACCTCATCAGTGGAGGAATTAATTTCAGATAACACTGTAGCCATTGTGGGAGTGGCTGGAACCACCGAACTTGGAAAAATAGACCCAATAGAGGATCTTTCTAAAATTTGCCTGGAAAATGATATTTACTTCCACGTTGATGCTGCTTTTGGAGGTTACACCATACCCTTCCTCAAGGAAGCTGGGTATGATTTACCTGAATTTGATTTCAGCCTACCTGGAGTTTCATCCATAACCATAGACCCTCATAAGATGGGCCTTGCTCCGATACCCACTGGGGGGATTCTTTTCCGGAAACACGAGTACTTGGAAGCAATGGCTGTTGAAACACCATACCTCACTGAGGATCTTCAATCCACAGTGGTGGGTACCCGAACCGGTGCAGCCACCGCAGCCACATGGGCACTCTTAAAACACCTGGGCCGGGAAGGATACCGGGAAGTTGCCACCAGCTGTATGGAAATCACCCATAAACTGGCTGAAGGGGTTAAAGAAGCAGGATTTGAACTGGTAACCGAACCAGAACTGAACATTGTACCATTTCACTCCTCTGAAATTCCAGTAAAAGAAATTGCACGAAGACTTGAGGCTAAAGGTTGGGCCGTCTCCCTGGCATCATACCCCCGGGCAATAAGAGTCATTGTAATGCCTCATTTAAAACTAGAACATATTGAGGATTTTATAAATGATTTAAAACAGATATAACTATGATTTTTTAGTTAAATTCCAGTTAATTTATAATTCTAAATTCATATTCCTTTTTAAAAACTAAACTCTATTCAATCCAATAAACTTTATTTAACCTAATAAACTATTTTAATCAATAAACTAAGAGTTATCATTCAAATCTAATCTAAATCATTAAATTTATTTTATTCTTTCTCATTAAACCTAATGAAAAAATAGATTGAGTGCACTTTCTAAGTTAATAGTACACTCACTTGTTTATCTGAAGATACTCAGTTTAAATAGACATGCTATCTACTCTGAGGGCAAATTCATTGGCATGGGTCCGGGTAGTTCCATAATCTTCGTAGGTATAAGTTTCATAGAGTATTGAAGGGATACCTGCCTTTATTAATGGAATGGTAACATATGCGGGACTAGTCTGGCCCGGTGGTGAGAAATAGGTTAACCAGGATATTCCATTTTTTATGGTCCAGGCATAGTATTCTGAGGAAGTTCCAGAAATGGGACTGAAAACGAATCTGGTATAAGCCCAGCTCCCAATATTGGAATGGATATCAATTGCCAACTGGAACTTTTTATTGATTATATCTGGAACTGCGAAGCTATTGGCCAGTAACTGCCCATTCATTCTACCCTGCTCATAGTTTCCAGCATCTCTAGTTACAGTAACATGGTAAATGTAATAGCAGTACTTCAGGGAGATATCATAGTCACCGATAGCTTCCATTATGGCCTGATGTGAAGCCTGTTCTATGGGATGTACCCCCACAATATAGGCGATTTTAACTGGGGACATAAGATT
Source organism: uncultured Methanobacterium sp. (assembly GCF_963666025.1). Taxonomy (NCBI): domain Archaea; kingdom Methanobacteriati; phylum Methanobacteriota; class Methanobacteria; order Methanobacteriales; family Methanobacteriaceae; genus Methanobacterium; species uncultured Methanobacterium sp. Next base: position 2,029,492 of record NZ_OY762552.1, read on the forward strand.
ACCATAGGGTCCCATTCTAACAACTTCCCCGTAATCAGTACTTCCCAGAAGAGTGATTGATTTCCAGCGTTTCACATAGATTTCATCTGGTAATAGCCGATGATTTTTATAATAATCCATTATCTGACTGTAAACATAAACCTGAGAATGGAAACTAGCTTTACCCAACCCAATAAGTCCGTAAGATGGAGGTTGTCTGTTAATGTTCATGTAATTTATTATCCTGCTGGCAAAGTCAACATACTCTGCCTTTAACATGGATCCACTGTTCATCTGTTCGTAACTGGCCGATGGCATGGAGAAATCTTCAAATACAATAGACTGGTTAAGACCACTATTTACCTGCATCACACTGGACGTGAGCAGATATAAAAACTGAGAAATATTTACCACAACACCTGCAACTTCAGCAGATTCTGGCAGAGAATTGTAGATATCAAAGTTATTTTTCACATGAATGGCAGTTTCTGCCACCTGATCTACGGTAAAGGTAATGTTGATTCCAGCAACGGGTATGTTAACAGTATTCCATGGTTTCAATGCAATATTCACAGGTAAAACCACAGTTGAATTGTAATAGTCAAGGATACGACTGTAAAGATATACCTGTGATTGGTAGCTGATTTTTCCGAGTCCTATGTAGCCGTAGGGTGGTGCTTGATGGTTCTGGTTCATGTAATCATTTATTCTCTGGGCAAAGTCCAGAAAACTGGATAAAGTCATGATTCCTGATTTAAGTGATTCTTCGGTGTATGTGGGTTGGTCGTCGTTTTGTAACAGTATGGGGCTGTGGTTGTCATTGTTAATTTGGATAATGGCTTGTACTGCTAAATGTAAATATTGGGCGGTGTATATGGTGATTCCGTTCACTGTTATGGTGTTGGGTATGGTTTTGGTGGTTTCTATGATGTTTTTTAGTTCTGCAGATGCTTTGGCTATTTGTTCGGGTGTGAATGTGGTGGGTGTTGTGTAGAGTATGGGTATGTTTGAGGTGGTGAATGGTTTGATTGTTATTGTGGGGGGTAGGGTTCCGGTGGTGTTGTAGAGGCTTAAAATTCGGCTGAATAGGTATACTTGTGATTGGTATCCGATTTTTCCTTGGCCTATGTAGCCGTAGGGTGGTGCTTGGTTGTTGTTGTTGTTGATGTATTCGTTTAGTCGTCGTGCGAAGTCTTCGTAGTCTGTTTGGGTCATGGTTCCTGTGTTTAAGGATTCTTCGCTGTATCCTGGTACTTTGTCGTTTTGTAAGGTTATTGGTGTGTTGTTATTGTTCTGTATCTGGTCAGTGGCCTGTGCAGCCAGGTGAAGATACTGTGCCGTGTTAACAGTTTGATTTCCAATTGTTACGTTATCTGGTAACTTTTTGTTAGTTTCAATCTGGTTTTGAACAGCAACTGAAGCATTAGCGATCTCATCTGGAGTGTAACTGGTCGAATTTGTAGCAGAAACTGCGCCAGCACCTAAAAAAAATACAACTCCCAAAAATAATACCAATGATAAAAGAAATTTTTTATTAATAATAAACATTCCCCCACTAATTAAGTGAAAATTTTCCTCTTTTTTTTAAATTTGAAGCTTTTAACAAGCTTATTTACTTATTAATCAACAGGAACATGATAATTTAATCTCTTTTTGTATATTACTCTTATATATTAATATATGTTACATAGATTACTATACAATCGTGTTTAGACATATTTTAAAGATCAATAAATTTCAGTTTGTTTAGATTTCATGGATATCATTGATGTTCTTATAAAATTCATTATCAAAAAGAGATTATCAAAATAGGGATATGGTAATGATTAATGGAGATAACAATGTGAAGATCATCAAAACACCAATAACCGACCAAACCATTCAAAACCTCAAAATCGGTGATAGAATTCTGATTTCTGGTACCATCCTCACAGGCCGTGATGCAGCCCTTCCCAGGTTAGTAAAACTATTAAAAGAAGGTGAAAGTCCGGTGGATGTTGATGGGGCGGTGATCATGCACACCGCAGTAAGTCCGGCAGGAATTGCACCAACCAGCAGCAACAAAACTGAAATAGAAAGTAGTATTGCTCCTCTGTCTGAAGCAGGGGTGAAAATGCACATTGGAAAAGGAGCACTGTCTCCAGAAACACAGAATGCTTTAAAAATAAATAAATCTGTCTTTGTGGTTACTCCACCAGCAGCAGCCCTCCTCACCAGTAAAATGACATCATCAAAGGTGTTGGCGTTCCCTGAAGAAGGTATGGAAGCCCTACATTGCCTTGAGATAAGGGAGTTTCCAGGAATAGTGGCAGTGGCTCATGGAAAATCTATTTATTAATAATCAGCTCTATTAATGATTTTGAATATATTTTCAGGGCCCTGGTTTCCCAAAAGCCTTATCTCCCGCATCTCCCAGTCCCGGAACAATGTAACCATCTGAATTAAGTTTTTCATCCACTGCACAAGTGTATATCTCCACATCAGGGTGTTCTTTTTGCACTTGTTCTATGCCCTGCCTGGATGATATCACATTGAGTAAGACCAACCGAAGTGGCTTTCCCTTCTCATTTATACGGTCCAAAATGGCGTTCATGGTGTTTCCAGTGGCCAGCATGGGGTCAGCGATTATCACTATTTTATCATCCAGTGAAGGTAGTTTAAAGTAACCAATATCCACTTTAAATGGTGGTTCATCCCTCCGGGAGGCACCCACCACTCCGTACTGTGCATTCCTGAAAACCCTCATAATCCCCTCAACCAGGGGAATAGCTGCTCTTAAAACACTCACCACTACGATATCATTTTTATCCTTTATCTTTGTCCCTTCTGCTATTCCAAGGGGTGTTTGCACAGTAACATATTCTCGCTCAAGGGTGTTGGTTAGTTCATAAGCTAACCAGCGACCTATCTCGATTATCCCGCCCCTGAAATGGATGCCATCTATTCCTTCCCTTCTGATCAAGGTGAGTTTTTCCTGCACCAGTAAATGGTCTACGATTTTTATCATTTTTATCTCCGGAAATTTAAGGATAAAGTGTAGCTAAAGTGTATAATATCTGTTAATTTATTAGTTTCCTGCATAAAAATATTTTATCAATTATTAATTTTAAAAAAAGTTAATTTAACATTAAACTCATAAATCTAAACAGGGTTTAAAATGAAGAGGGTAAGTGTACTTTTTATCGCAGCAATACCACTTGTTTTAATAGTAATCATAGCTTTTTTCTTCCTTTTAACTCCACAAAGTACCAGTAACAATGAAACTGGTTTTGGTACCGAGGTCATTACCCAGAACCTGGATGTTCCCTGGGCAATTGCATTTTTACCTGATGATAGTCTCATATTCACCGAGCGTGGGGGGAATGTCAATATCCTTGAGGGGCAGGCCGTTAAAAATGTGGGAAAAATCAATGTTACTGCTAATGGCGAGTCAGGACTCATGGGAATAGCAGTTGACCCTGATTTTAACCAGAAACACTACATTTACCTGTACTATACCAGTGGAAATAACAACCGTATTTCCCGGTTTGTTTTGAATGAAACACTAGGCAATGAAACCATCCTGGTAGGAAATATCCCTGCTGCTTCCATTCACAACGGCGGTCGGTTGAAGATTGGTCCAGATGGAAAACTTTACGCTACCACTGGAGATGCAGGTAACTCTGCACTGGCACAGGATCCCAACTCATTAGGGGGTAAAATACTCCGCCTGAACCTGGATGGTTCCATACCTTCAGATAACCCATTTGGGAGCTACGTGTACAGTTACGGGCACCGTGACCCGCAGGGTATCACATGGGGGCCTACTGGAATTATGTATGAATCAGAACACGGTGAAAGTGCCAATGACGAACTTAATATAATTGTGAAGGGTGGAAACTATGGTTGGCCACTCTATCAAGGAAATGACACTTCCACAGGGTATATAAAACCCATCAGGGGATACACAGAGTTCACCCTGGCACCTTCTGGAATAGCCTTTTATCAGGGTGCAGTGTGGATAGCGGGTTTAAGAGGTTCTCAATTAAGGAAAGTAACTGTGAGTGATGATGGTAATTCAGTCATGGGGGAAAAAGCATTTTTCAGGCAATTGGGAAGGATCCGCGAAGTGGTGGAACATAATGGCTACCTCTACATCAGCACATCCAACCGGGATGGACGGGGAATTCCCCAGACCGGTGATGATAAAATATTAAAAATAAAAATCAGTTGATTTTAAGTTTTTTTTAGCTTATTTTTTGTTTATTCTTCACTTCCAGAACCATCAAATTTGTTTTTCATTACCACATTTTTACCATGTGCTGATGGTATGACTTTCATATCTCCATCTTCAAACTCCAGATCCAGTTCTTTTCCTTCATGCAACATGTGGAGGAATATGGCCAGTGATGAGACCTCAGAATGGGGCTGGGTGGTCACTGAAACATTCCATTCTGCCTCCTGATACACTTTGCTGGGAACGCGTGAACCACCAACCACCACCAGTTTATCCCTGCTTGAGTTCCGGATTTTTTGAGTGATATCCTGCACTGGTTCACCGTACATGGTGAGGTGAACTATTTCTCCACCATTGTTTTTCCATTCATCCAGAAGATTCTGCCAACCTTTACGGTATTCCACCTGGAAATCACCTCCCCAACGCTTCACCACATCATGAACATTTTCCATGAGTTTTTTATCATGATCTCCACTTAAAAACACGCCGGATGCTCCCAGTGCCCGTGCAGTGAGACAGACATGAGTGGTGATCCGTGCATCACGAACCCGGCGATGATCCAATCGTAAAACTTTAACTTCCATTTAAACACTCCCTGAAATGAATATAACTATGAATAAAAGGGATAACATCCTTCCCATTTCATTTGATGCACCTAAGATATCTCCATTAGTCCATTTGAAATTTTTTCGGGTGATAAGAGTCATTATCAATCCTGAAACAAGACCACCCAGTATACCGATGACTCCAGTGTAACTACCAGTTACTCCCAGGTAGTTGAAACCCAGTAATCCTAAAATAATGCAGAGGGCCACTGATCCAATGAGCAGTTTCCAATCCATGTTATTGATGAAGTACTGGCCAGTACCATCTTTCAGTGGTTGGGAAAAGGTTGCACAGGTCACCAGGCTGAGTTTGGCAGCTACTTCCGACACAAAAATGGCCGGTAAAATGTAAACTGCAGATAAGGATGTAATGGAGGTAACAGTTACCAGGGAAACAATTAAAAGCAAGGCCAGGCCACCGGTACCTATCCTTTTATCCCGCATTATTTCTATCTTTCGTTTGGGGTCTCCATGGGCCATGAGGCCATCACCAAAATCAACTAAACCATCCAGGTGATGGAAACCAGTGAAACTAATTGCCAAACTGTAAATCAGTGCTGCGGATAAGAGTTGAGATAGATGTAGTGGATACACAAGTAGCCATCCAAAGCCACCTGCAATAATTCCAATGAAAGCTCCAATTATTGGCCAGATAAAGGTGAACTTTGCCATCTCTGAGATGGTGCTGTGAATATTTAGGGGTAGTATTGTAGAGAATGATACCAGACCTAAGAAACCATGTATGCTGATGTGGGATTCATCATCTTTACTGGTCATATTAGATTGGGGAACTTTTCCCTGAAGATCTTTATTGGACACTTTTCATTCCTTCTTGGTCAATTTTATTCCTTTTTGGGACATTTTTCATTCCTCAAAGATTTTGGACATGCAACCGGCAATTAGACCTGCAAAAACATCATCCAGCATGGGGCCCAGTATCCCGAGGGTCCCTGGTTTTGCTTCATCATACCGTTTAAAGTTAAAAATGGCCTTGGTGCCAGCGATCTGGTTGGCAATGGCCATCCCAAGAACTTCGTCTGAGTAGAGGTAGGCTGGATCATCATCCACATCCACACCTTTAATTCGGTGATTTAAGAGGTCTTCTTCAACTCGAATACCGGCTATAATCAACACTATGACATTAATGTCTTTTAATGATGTCCTAATCTGTTTTTCCAGTCTTATTTCCAGTTCTTCAGTTTTATCCACACCTGCCAGGAGTTCCAATCCTGCTTCCACCAGCTGTGGTACTTCAACTCCTGCTTTGCTCATGTAGTCATAAATCGAGCCAGATACGTCATTATCTTTCATTAAAACACCCATAATCTATAATATTAAGAGGTATTCACTATCTAAAATAGTTTATTCTAAATAATAAAGAACCCATTAAGTTTAAATTTTCTTTTTGTAGTCTTTTCTTTTATAGTAATTTTGTTTTTAGTTGTAGTCTGTATATAATCGGTTATGTAAATTTAATTTCTTTCCCGAAATTATCCAAACGAATATTATTTAGATAATTGGCAACATAAATAGCATTAGAGTTGGATTGAAAATATGGGAATATTAGGTTCTAAAGTAGAATTTAATATTCTAAATGGTAGTTAAAAACGGATGTTATCAATATATGGGGGTGTTATATTGAAAGTTCATCTTAGAGTCTTTGTAGAGGTAGAAAACCTGGGAAAAGCTATGAATGCCCTTGTTGATGCCGGAATCACAGGGTTTTATATCCTGGAGTACAAAGGCATGTCCCCTCAGGACTGGAAAGGGTTTTCCATTAAGGAAGATCCCAAGTCTGCCATTGGGCTTATTAAGGACTACGCCACCGATGCAGTACTGGTCTGCAGTGTAGTAGATGAAGAGAAAATAGATGGTATAGTAGAATCTGTAATGCAGGCACTGGAGGGCGAAAAATATACTATTCTGGAAGTGCCTATCCGCAGAATTATAGTCAGTAAACAGGACCATGAAAAAGAAAGGGCTGAAACATGGTTACTTGAGAAAGAGGTACCCTGTTTCTATTGTGGCGAAAATTCTGTTCAAAGGATAAGAATCGACATGAACAAGGCTAAAATATGGTGCACTAACTGTGGTGCAGCCCGTTACTACCTCATAAAAGGTGTGGAAAAGGGGGGAAGCTGATGGCAGTTAAAAAATGGAAACTTGAAAAGGGAGCCAACTGTTATAACTGTGGAGATGCCACCACTCAGGATATAGAGGTTGATGAGTTCAACATTAAAATACGCTGCCGTGAATGTGGATTCAGCAGGTATTACACCTTCCATATGGTGGATTTGCCCCGTAAATGACCTGTAAATAGTGTCGAATAAAAATTTGAATGATTTTAAAAAAAGAAAATAGGCGTGTTTAACACACCTATTTATTTAATCTCGACTTTGAAACTCTCAGTTTTTTCCTGTTTTGGGATTTCAATCTTTAAAACACCGTTTTCGTATTCTGCATCTGCTTCCTGGGGAATGACCTTTTTTGGGAGTCTAACAGTTCTTCGTATAACTCCTGATTTACGGTCATGGAGAGTCAGGTGGCTGCCACGGTTGATTTCCTGCGTTATATCAAAATTGGCCTTAATTCTAACCCTGGTTTCAGTGACATCCAGATCGATATCTTCTTTTTTAATACCAGGTAGGTCCACGTGAACAATTACACTATCATCTGTTTCCAGAATATCTTTTCCAGGGACGAAGGTGTAATCAACAACGGATTTTCCGATGTCTTTGCTGATACTGTCAATAGCTTTGGCAGTATCTTCCATCATCTTCTCTACAAATCCTTTCTTATCCAAAATAGTCCGTTTCTTTTTCATTTATTTCACCTCATAGTTATGAGTCAAACTCGTTTTTGAGTCAATTTATTATAATTCTCAATCAATTATATAAAATTTCCCAGAAAACACAAAAATAAATGATGAAGGATTATAAATGTATTGATGAATGAGTAGGTTAAGAAGCAGTAAGTAAAAATAGCCACGATTAAGAATTAATGATATTTTTAACATCATTCATTGATTATCATTTATTTAAGGAGGGTTTGAAGTCATGGTACTAATTATTGATCCACAACAGGCAGGAATATCTGGAAACATGGTCATAGGGGCCCTGATAAATTTAGGAGCAAATCAAAAAACAGTTAAAGAAATCATGGAGTATTACGCTTCCTATTTTGGAGAGATAACTGTTAACATAGATGATGTTAATAAATCAGGAATCTCTGCTACTTTTGTTAATGTTAAATGTACTGATCATAAGCCCATAGCTTACCATAGTTTACTGGAAACTTTAGATGAAATCGAACATGAAAAAATCACCCCGCCTATATTGAACTTTGCCCAAAAAGTTTTCCAAACACTGGCAATAGCTGAATCTCATGTTCATGGAGTGGATATGGATAAGATACATTTCCATGAGGTGGGGGCGGCTGATGCGGTGGCAGATGTAATCGGTGCCTCCTATGCCTTCCATGAATTAGGATTATCTCGTCAGAAAATTTACGGACTTCCACCCGCCCTAGGAGGAGGTAGGATAAAGAGTGATCATGGAAATCTAACTGTCCCTGCCCCGGCAACCCTGGAAATTCTTAAAAACATTCCAGCTATGGGTGGGCCCGTAAATCATGAACTCACCACACCCACTGGAGCAGCCTTACTGGTGAATATGGTGGATGAATTCTCTGAATTTTATCCCCTAGTGACCAACAATGAGGTTGCATATGGGGCGGGTAGCATTGATTTAAATTATCCAAATGTTTTAAGGTTAGTTTCTGGCACCTCTCCCATTCCCACCGATAAAATATCGATTTTGGAGACCAATCTGGATGATGTTACCGGAGAAGTGTTAGGGCACACTGTAGACCGGCTCATGGAAAAAGGTGCCTTAGATGTAACCATAATTCCGACTATTGCCAAAAAAAACAGGCCAGCTCATCTTTTAAGAGTGATCAGCAAATCCAGTATGAATTCTATTATTGCAGAAACTATAATCCGGGAAACAGGTACTCTTGGTGTTAGAACAATTCCCTATGTTCACCGGAACATTGTAAATCGTGAGATAGTTCCAGTTGAGGTTGACTTTTATGGACAGCCAAAGACAGTGAGGATTAAGGTTGCTAAGATTGGTGAAGAGATAGTTAACGTCACTGTTGAATACGAAGATGCTCGAAAGGTTTCAGAAGAGATTGAAATGCCACTAAAAGATGTGATAAGGTTCATAAATCAAAAAATTAATTTTTAATTTGATAAATCGGGTTTTACGTGGAATCCTCTTTTTATTTTTATTTTTTACTCTATTTCTCCATTAATCTCATTATCAAGTAGGGAAAGATTAAAATAATTTGTAGATCTCATATTACGTAAAAATATGTTAATATGAAAAATGTTTGAACCAGATGATTAGTTTGGTTTTTTATTGGGGGGATATTTTTGTCGGAAATACAGGATTTAGAGAGTGAATATGAGAAACTTCAACTGCAACAAAAAATTATTGAGGCCAGGAAGAAGATAGCTGATGCAGAAAGCGCATTAAATCCTTCAGAGATGGAAAAGGCGAAAGCACAGGCTGAACAGGAAAAAGCAATTGCCGAAGCTCAGAAAGCTACTTTAAAAGCAGAATTGCCTGATTTTAGTGCGAAAGGTCCGGAGGGTAAAATAACTGCTACTGATGTAAATATTGAATGTCAGGTACTGGCTTATCGGGCTGTTTCTAAGATTGTGTCCTACATAAGTGAAAAGATCAAAAAGGAACATCCCACGACGAAAAAAGTGGTTATCTGTGATCGTAACGATCTTAACAATTATTTCTCCTATAAAATATTCATAAAACAGTTAGAACTCTTAAAAACTGAATATGATGGGGTTTTAACTATTAAAAAGGGAGATGTAGATAATGGCGCTCGGGGTCTTATGGCGGTTGCTTCCTTAACTGGAGTTTCAACAGTTTTAAGTTCAATTGTTGATTTTGCTTCTCTTTTTAGGACAGATGTGGACATCAAGGGAGTAGATGTTGAAATAGTTGAAGAAGCATTGATTGCAGAGTTAGTAAAAGCTTTGAAAGATAAAACCACAGAAGCAAAGAAAGAGATAGAACCAATATACCTTCCCTTCAGGATAAATGTTCCTGATAAGTTTCTAACTGAAATATCCAACTTAGATAAATGTAGGGATGAAGCCCTTAAAAAAATTGAAAATTGTCAAAAAAGTGGAAACTGCAAACCGGAAGATGTTAACAAGTTAAATGATTTAAATGGTCTTTATGATAAAATAAGGGGCGCATTAGTGTCTATAGACGAAAAAACAGGCACTAATAGGCTGGAAAAATTGATAAAAGGTGAAATTTTAAATACGGAACTCAAGCCGGAACAGGATAATGATGAATTAGAAAATCTTAGACTGGAAAATCCAGAAAATGAGGAAGCAGATATTCTTTACGTTAAGGTGGTAAAAGCAGGGGGAAATAACCAAACAAAAAGGAGATTCTGGACAAATGAAATAGCTCACAGTGGTGGTGCTATAGTGGCCTATTTCCTGATGGATAAGAATGGAACGATAAAAGAATCAGAGAATTTACATTATCTTTATCCTTATCAGCGCTTTGATGAGTCCCCTAAACAATTGAACAATTTAAATTAAATACGAGAAAATTTAACTTAATTAATTACATTCATATACATAAACATTAATTTAGAAAATAAGTTTAATTATAAAATATCAATTCAAAAAACTATCAAGATTAGATTAGGGAGAACAAGTTTCATGGAAAAGTCAAAGAAAGCAATATCAGTCCTCTCTGGAGGTCTGGACTCTGCAGTAGCCACTTCACTACTTGCTAAAGATTACACTGTACATGCAATAACCTTTAATTACGGTCAAAGAAGTGCAGAAATGGAAATTAAGGCTTCAAAGGCAATATGTGAAAAATTAGGTATGGAGCACACGGTTATTGAACTGCCATGGCTGGCACAAATAGGGGGGTCAGCATTGACCAGTTCAGAAGAGGTTCCACAGCTTGAAATGGATGAACTGGATGATAAAGAAATTTGTGATGAAACCGCCCGCAAGGTATGGGTCCCGGGTAGGAACGTTGTTTTTTCATCCATTGCACTATCATTTGCAGAGGCAGAAGGGGCAGAGAAGATAATTGTAGGCTGGGATTTTGAAGAAGCTGCCACATTCCCTGATAATTCCAAGGAATTCCTGGATGCTTTCAACAACCTCCTGAAAATTGGTTCGCTGGATGATATCCAGATAGAAGCCCCTTTGATCCAGATGGATAAAAAAGAAATTGTAAAACTGGGTGATGATATAAATGCACCACTTGATATCAGTTATTCATGTTACATGGGTGAAAAGTGGCATTGTGGTGTATGTGAATCTTGTATGAGACGGAAAAGGGCTTTTGAATTGGTGGGTATTCAAGATAAAACAGACTATAAGGGATAATTTGGGTTTATTTGAGTAAATGATGGTTTATACAATCCTTTAGGGGTTTTTAGTCCATTTAATTTACTATTTTTAAATAATATTCATTATTTTCAGAGGAACTTTTCCTAATTTCCAGTTTATCACCAGTTTTTAGTCCTTCCCACGTGATAAAGTAATGTTCATGTGGTAAATTGGGCCCTCTACAGGTGCAGGGATATGATTCGACCCGGACCTTGCAGGAGGAACCATCTCCTTTGAGTACAAACATTTTCCCCAATGGGGGAAAGAAGGATAATTTATTCTTTAAAATAAAAATAAAATTATTTTTGGATTCTGTTGATGATATTTTCCGGGAATACATAGCATTTGAACTCATGGAATGTCTCCTATTAAAGTGTTCTCTTACTAAGAATTGGTTTTTTTAATAAATAACCTACCACTAATTGAACTAACATCAACAATAGATAATATAAATTAGTGATGCTCCCTTGGATATCAAATTTCTTTGAAATATCAAATTTAACGTATTTGAGCAAAAAACTTAAACAAGTTTATACCATAATATTTTTTACGAAATCGATCGTTTTTACTAAGCTAGATCATGGAGATTTTTGATGAACGATGATGAACTAAAAAAGGCCATTGATTTTTACCGTTCTTTGGTTCAAAAGGAAATTGCAAGCGAAAAAATTGTTGATGGCAAACGCATTGGCCCCAGAACGCTTACAAAAAAAGATCATATAAATTTAAAGGACATAACCAATCCTGAACGGCCTTTTTTAGGTAAAGAGGTATCTGATGATCTTGATTCAGTATACGTTACCACATTTAGAATTGGAAACTTAAAAAAACCAGTTTATCTGTCTAAAACGAGTTATGGTACTGATGTGGTTGCGGGAATTGAAATGGGAACTACCCTGGTTAAAAATGGATTCATTAAAAGTGTTGATGAAATCGCTGTTTTTCTAGCAAACTATAAGATAGGTATTCTCGATATTTTCAAGGAAGAAGAAATAGAAAATGGAAAAAAGCTTGATTTAAGGGTTTATGAATGTATTGAGTGTGCAGGATTACCTAACATAGGAGAACCTGTTTGTTACTTTGAAACTGGCATGATAATGGGTATATTAAAGGAGTTGACCCATAAAGAAGTTTCTGCAGAGGAAATACGATGCTGGACCAGCGGTTATTCCTTCTGTCATTTTGAAGTGGTAATAAAAGACTAAAATAAACAGTTCCAAATCAAAAACTTGAGATAAGATTAGATGTTTAATGAGGATTAATTATGGTGGAAACTAAAAAAGAGAGATTGGACAATGTTTTGTCATCATTTTTACAGGTGGGCCAGATAAAAGCCTGTGCCATTGTTTCAAAAGAAGGTCTCCTCATCAGTTCCAGAACCCCTCCTGATGTTGATGCCCGTATATTCTCAGCACTTTGCTCCACCATAATGGGTGCTGCCGAAGCTGCTTCAACACAAATGAAAACAGGATCTGTTAGTGAAATTTCTCTTAAAACCGAAAAAGGGAATATAGTTTTAATACCTGCAGGATCAAAGGCTATTTTAACTGCTTTAACCGAACCTGAAGCTCAAATTGGACTAATACTTTTTGAGATGGAAGCCAAGGCAAAAGAAGTTGAAGAGATACTTCCCAGTGTTTAAAATGAGATTTGATTAGATTTAGATTAGATTCTAGAGATTAATTTAGATTCTAATTTTAGATTTTTAAAAATTTTTATTTTCAATCGAATGGAATTACTTATTTTAAGTTTCAGAATCAATAAGTGAACTCTGTATTCTATTTTTTTAGAATTCTATAAAATTTTGGATTCATATAAAAAAATAAAGGAACGAGGATATTATTTTATAACCATCAAAGTATCCCCTGTACTTACAGTATCTCCTTCATTCACAAAGATTTCTTGAACTATCCCTGATGTAGGGGAGTGGATATCATTTTCCATCTTCATGGCCTCCAGAACTGCAACTACGTCGCCTTCTTTAACTTTATCTCCTTCTTTCACCTTAAGCTTCAGAATCATCCCCTGCATGGGGGAAGTTACTCCACCCTCCACTGGACCTGATGGTTTAGCTCCTTCCATGGCTTCGATTTCCAAATATCCGGTAGGAACCACCTTAACCTGGAAACTCTCACCATCCACATCCACCTGGTACTCGGTGGGCATTGCAGAAGAAGTACTGGCACTATTATCTGATTTTGGAGGGCTTAATGGTTCTTCTTCTGTTTCTCCTTTCAGGAATTTTGGAGCCACAGCAGGATAAAGTGTAAAGGTTAGTACATCTTCTTCTTTGGTGATGATTCCCTTTTCTTCTCCTTCCTTCCTGAATTTTTCCAGTTCCGGCTCTAGTAGGTCGGCAGGTCGGCAAGTTATGGGTTCTTCATTTCCAATGATCTTGTGGGCAATCTCCGGGTCAATGGGTGCAGGTGGTCTTCCATAGAATCCTTTAACGTATTCTTTAACTTCTTTAGAAGGATTTTTATATCTTTCTCCACCAAGAACATTCATAACTGCCTGGATACCTACAATCTGACTGGTGGGTGTCACCAGTGGAGGGTAACCCAGGTCTTTTCGTACCCGTGGCACTTCTGATAGGACATCCTCGTAACGGTCCAGTGCATTCTGCTGTTTTAGTTGTGAAACGAAGTTGGATAGCATTCCCCCAGGGATCTGGTAGAGAAGCACATCAGTATCTACTCGTTCGGTGATTGGATCCAGAATACCGCTGTACTTTTCTCTTATTTCTTCGAAATACTTTTTAATCTGGTTTAAAAGTTTTAAATCCAGTTCTGTGTCATAGGGAGTTTTTTGTAATGCAGCAACCACACTTTCTGTTGGCGGTTGGGAAGCACCCCAGGCTAATGGGGATATGGCTGTGTCTAAAAGATCAACACCTGCCTGGCATGCTGCATAATAACTCATAGGAGTCATACCGCTGGTACAGTGACAGTGGAGGTTAATCAAAAGATCAGTTTCCTCTTTCAAACTTTTAACCAGTTCATAAGTATCATGGGGTGATATAAGTCCGGCCATATCCTTTATGGTAAGAGAATCACATTCTAAAGCTTCTAATTCCTTAGCAAATTCCACATATTTTTCTATAGTATGGTACGGGCTGGTAGTGTAACTGATTGTCCCCTGCACATGGGCGCCCTGTTCTTTGGCAACTTTAATGGATTGTTCCATGTTACGAACGTCGTTCAGGGCATCAAATATTCGGAAAACATCCACACCATTTTCATATGATTTTTCAACGAATTCGCGCACCACATCATCCGGATAATGTTTGTAACCCACCAGGTTCTGTCCGCGAAGGAGCATCTGAAGTGGAGTTTTCTTTACCAGCTCTTTAATATCCCTTAATCTTTCCCAGGGATCCTCATTTAGGTAGCGGATGCAGGTATCGAAGGTGGCCCCGCCCCAACATTCCAGAGAGAAAAATCCCACCTTATCCATTTCCTCGGCAATGGGAAGCATATCTCTGGTTCTCATCCTTGTAGCCAGGAGTGACTGGTGTGCATCTCTAAAAGCGGTTTCAATTAGCCTTATTTTAGTCATAGTGACCCTCAAATATTAGATAAACTTGTCATTACAGAATCTTAATTTCCTTATATAGATAGTGTAAACTTCCTTATATCCTTACCTTAAAATTTCATCATATCTAGAATAATAAATGATATTTTAAAAATGTAAGATTCATCGGGTTTAATCTCCAGTTCCATAAAATATTTTTCAAAATTAATAAAACGTCCTAAAATCATTTTTTTTCCAGTTTTTCATTTAGATAAAGTAAGTAATTACTAAAACAGTTATATTATGTAAAATTATGAAAATAATATGTGAAATAGTAACTGAAACCTTTAAATAAAATAAAAAAGGAATATATACTTTCCTAATGCATAAATAAGATCAATTATTATAAATTAAATGATAATAATTCTTAATATTGCTTTTCAATGGCAATATTATGTGAAAAATGGAAATAACTACTACAAAATAGTATTACTAAAATAACTTAAACTTGCTCAAGGAACAGAATTAAGTTCTTGGAATATAATGCTCATGATCATGGGGGTGATTATGATAAAATATCAAAGAGGGGGTGATAAATGTTTTTTTTGGAAGAAAATTGAACTTGCTTTAAAACCGTTCATGGTATTTAAGCATTGTATGTTGGTATTTTTAATGAATTGAAGATTTAAACGCCTTAATTTTAAGATATTTAAAGATCTTACAAATTTAAAGGTGTGGGGGGGGGGGGGGTAGTGATAATGGTTCCTAATTTGAAGAATGTCTTGGGAATTAGTCCAAATAATCAGATCAGTTCAAATAAATTTGCTTCAAATCAAATTAGTCTTAAAAATCAATATTTTGGTTTTATCCCACCCTATATAATGGGTGGACTGGCTAGGGAAGGAGTAGAAGAAGCCCGTGTAACCATCCAACAAAGTCGCTTAATCCGGCGAAGCAGATCAAAGCGAATGGTGGATATGGAAACATTTTTGGGCAAGGTAAAAGAGACAAAAGCCAGTCGAAAAGTTTATGATTCAAATAGTACCTATAAAACAAGATTCAAACTGGTCATGAGCGAAGGAGAATCTCCTTCAACGGATGAAACAGTTAACAACGCCTACAATTATGTAGGGCAAGTTTTTGATTATTTTCGTGACGTGATGGGCCGTAATTCCATTGACAACCTGGGCATGGATCTGGTGATCAATGTACATTTCGGTGAAAAGTACCAGAATGCCTTCTGGGATGGGGATGAAATCATCCTGGGGGATGGTGATGGTAAGTTATTTTCTAATTTTTCCAAATCACTGGATGTAATTGCCCATGAACTGGCCCATGGAATAACCCAGTTTTCTGCTAACTTCAAATACAGTGGACAGTCCGGGGCATTACATGAACATTTTTCTGATGTATTCGGGAGTGCCATAACCCAACATGCTGCCAATCAAAATGCCCACGATGCAGACTGGCTAATCGGTAATGAAATAATGGGGCCTGAGCTTTATGGAGAGTCCATACGTTCCATGAGTGAACCAGGAACAGCCTATGATAACAGTTTACTGGGAAAGGATCAACAGCCAGACCATATGGATAACTACTACTCTGGATCAGCTGACAATTTTGGTGTTCACATAAACAGTGGAATACCCAACAAGGCCTTTTATTTGGTTTCCATCGAAATAGGAACCGAAAAAGCTGCTAGAATATGGTATAATTCCCTTCAGAAGTTATGGCCCAATGCCAACTTCAATGATGCAGTGAAAATCATCGTGGAAACCACCAGAGATCTGGTCAAAGATGAGACTGTTCCCCAAGGAGCCACTCAAAAGGTTCGAACGGCATTTAAAAAGGTGGGATTACCGAAATAGATTGGAATTCAATATCAAAATAGATTGGAATTCAATATTAATGAACATTAATAGAGGGGGTGTTGGGTTTGAGAATGCGGCGTTAAAATTCAGGGATGATAAATTCAGATACTCTTGGTTGTTTTTTTTCATATAAACGTCACTCTTTCATATTTAAGGTTTGAAAGGGTCAAAAACGAAATTTTGAGGTAAAATCAAATAAGGGGGATATTTATGACGGGTAGAAAAGCATTGTGTGTGGGAATAAACAAATTCAAAAATTTACCTTCAGCTACACTGCAGGGTTGTGTAAATGATGCAGATGACATGGAAAAACTACTAAAGGCGTTACTGGGGTTTCAGGCTCAGGACATAGTTAAACTCACTGACACCAAGGCCACCAAGGCTAACATAATAAAAAACCTTAAAGATATGGTTGAAGGGGCGAAATCTGGGAAATACAGTTACCTTGTATTTAGCATGTCCAGTCACGGCACTCAAGTGCCGGATTTAAGTGGTGATGAGCCAGATCGGGCTGATGAAGCATTCTGTCCTCATGATCTGGCTCAAAAAGGGAATGTGTGGGATCCTCAGCACATAATCACCGATGATGAACTCCGAGATCTATTCATACAGCTCCCGGAAAACGTGCTTCTTGAAGTGTATCTGGACACATGTCACAGTGGAACAGGACTTAAGGCAATTGACCTCCTCTTAGATCGTAGGCCAAGATACCTACCACCACCATCAATGGAAGCATTCCAGGAAATTGATGGAAAAAGACAACGAGGACTAAATAAAGCACTTTTAGAGAAGGGAATAACTCATCACATACTATGGGCAGCATGCCGGGCGGATCAGACCAGTGCCGATGCCAGTATAGGTGGGGGATGGCACGGGGCTTTCACCTACTTCTTCTGTAATGAAATGAACGCCAGTAAGAACAAACTGGCCAGAAGTGCAGTACTGGAAAAGGTAAGAGGTGACCTTCAGGCAGGTAATTACACTCAAACGCCTCAATTGGAGTGTGAAGCTACGGTTAGGGATAAAATTATTGGTTAAAAGTAATAGGGGTAAAAGATGGGGGGATTAAAATGGAAATGAAAAAAGTTATAGTTTTTGTGGATGAAACTGACTCTAAAAAGATAGAGAAAGTCAAAAATATTGTTTCAAAAGTTTTAGCAACGTATCCTGCTTTTTTACTTGCTGAAGCAGATTCAGATCAGATTAATTCTTTAAAAAATCAGGGTTTTAACATTGAATTACAGGAAAACAGTCAAATGATCCGTCTGCGTGCAGTGGAATTTGATACATCCAAAAAAGCACCTCAGGTTCCTCAGAATCTCAGTCTTAGATCTGTAGATCTTGATGCAGTGGATAAAAATTATTGGATTCTCCAGTTTGTAGGCCCTATTAAGGAGGAATGGAAATCAGAAATTACCCAGTCCGGTGGAGAATTACAGAACTATATTCCAGAGAATGCATTTTTAGTTAAAATGGATACTGGAACCAAAGAAAAACTCCAAAAATTGGATTTTGTGAATTGGATAGGACTCTATGAACCTGCATATAAAGTTAATCCCTTATTAATGGGCATAAAAGAAACAGCTACGTTAAATGAACTCATTAATCGTTCAATAGATGTGAAAGCTTTCAAACCCGTGCCCGAAGGTAATGTAAACATTTTATTACATGATGATGGGGACTTAACGAAGATTTCTAAGGAGATTGAAAGTTCAGGAGGCCTTATTATTGCAGCGAGTGATAATGTCATTCGAGCTTCTCTTGATCTCTCAGAAATCGATAAATTAGCCTGCATGGTTGAGATTAAATGGATTGAACCATATGTTAAGCCAGAATTACATAATGATGTGTCTGCGGGAATTGTTGGGGTTCAACCAGTTTGGAATAACCATGGTTTAGATGGCGAAGGGGAGATTATTGCAGTGGCTGACACAGGATTGGACACGGGGGTGAATGATAACAGCATCCATGCTGATTTCAGAGGAAGGATCATCACAATACACGACCGTGTGGGAGATGGGGCTGATGATGTGAATTCTGGGCATGGTACACATGTTGCAGGCTCTGTTTTAAGTAATGGAACTGATTCTAATGGGATGATTAGAGGTATGGCATTTGCTTCTAGATTAGTGTTCCAATCAATAGAAAGAAATAGTAATCAGAGTTTGGATGGAATACCATCAAATCTGAACCAACTATTCCAAGAAGCATATGATGATAGTGCTAAGGTTCATTCCAACAGCTGGGGTGATGGTCTTTATGGTCAATACACAGTTGATTCTAAAAACATTGATAATTTCATCTGGAATCATAAGGATATGTTAATCCTGTTCTCTGCAGGTAATAATGGTACAGATGCTAATGCCAATGGGGTGGTGGATACAGACTCATTGAGTTCTCAAGCCACATCGAAAAATTGTATCACCGTAGGTGCTTCTGAAAACAACCGTCAAACCGGAGGTTACAACCCTGGGGGGGATTGTTCAACTTATGGGAATTGTTTTGGCAATATTTTCCCTGTTGCACCTTTGTCCACTGATCCTATTTCAAACAACCCTGAAGGAATGGTAGCGTTCAGTTCAAGAGGTCCAGCTGATGATTTGAGGATAAAACCAGATGTTGTTGCCCCAGGAACAAATATCCTTTCTGTGAGGTCGAGTGTGGCCACTGAACAGGGATGGGGACTTTTACCAACTGGGGATCCTAATAGGCCATTTTATATGTACATGGGTGGGACAAGCATGTCCACTCCAATAACCGCAGGTACCATGGCCTTAATTCGCCAGTATCTGGTTAATGTGTGTCTTCACAATCCAACTGCCGCCCTTATGAAAGCCATACTCATCCATGGGGCACATCCAATGGCCGGACAATACACTCCTCCTGAGGTGGCAGCAGTTCCAGATAACAGTCAGGGTTGGGGTAGAGTAAACCTTCAAGGTGCACTTTTCCCAGAATATCCTGCGAAAATGGAGTTTAAAGACACAGCAGTAGATGCTTTGGGTACAGGGGATAGCAAAGAATACAGTTTCACTGTAGTAAACAGTACGGTTCCATTAAGAGCAACCCTGGTCTGGACAGATTACCCCAGCACACCATCAGCCGGAGGTCTCGTGAACACTCTACGCCTTTCAATAATACCTCCTGCAGGATCTACAGTTACTGGAGGACCAGCCAACAACAATGTGCAGCAGGCAGTCATAAACAACCCGCAAAATGGAGTGTATAAGGTTAAAGTAGAAGGTATTAACATTCCCCATCCGAAACAAGATTTCGCTCTGGTGGTCAGTGCTGGCTTGGAATTCACTGAACTTTACATCAAAGATAATATACAGGATAATGGAATTGCACCATCTGCAGGATGTCAGTATATGTCCCCTGATATTTGGGTGAATACAGATAATGATCCGGGTGCTTCACCTTCTCCTAACCCTGAGTACGGTCAAACAAACTATGTCTTTGTCAGAGTCCACAATCGGGGTTCAAAACAAGCGGTAAATGCTGAAGTAAAATTGTACTGGGCAAATCCCGGTACAAATCTCAGTAAACAGTACTGGAAGGTTGATGATATCAGGGTGAATGGTGTTCTTGGAAATGTGCGTCAAATAGATGTACCGGCACACAGTGCTGGACAGGATGGGGAGGCAGTTACTGCTGCATTTGAATGGCTTCCACCAGATCCACAAAGTAACACTTTGACTCCGGGACATTTCTGTCTATTTGCAACTGTAAATCACCCTGATGATCCATTACAGCAGGAGGACATCCAATTTGTTAGATGGGAGGATAATCTTGCTTGGAAAAATGTAGTTGAAAATTATCAGCTTTCAGGTTCCAAGACCACCATGGAATTTTATGTAGCTGGATTAAAAGACCAGTCCGCAACATCAGACCTTAATATTGACAGAAGTGAATTACCATCGGGAGGCAGTGCAAAATTAAAAATACCCACCAGATTCTTAGATGGGGCAGATGTTATGAACTTAGAGAAAGTCTGGGAATCTGAAGGACACAAAACCTGCAAAGTCGAGGTCACCACCCCCACAACCGGAGATATCAATGGAATAACATTAAAACCTAATGAAAACACGCTAGTTCGTTTGGAGGTTACTCTACCTGAAAACACAGTTGATGGGGAAGTTTATCCGGTTTCTGTTGAACAAAGGGTGGATGGAACTGTCACTGGACGAGTAACACTGGTTGCCAGAACAGTGGGAACTCCAGCTTACATTGCCAATAGTAGAACTGGAGAAATCCACTATCCCGACTGTGAATGGGTGGACCAAATGTCCAACAGAAACAAGGTACCCTTTGATGACCTTGAGTTAGCCCTTAAAAGGGGATATAATGGGTGTAAAACCTGTTTGCCAGAATATGATACTGATTGAATCTGGTAACTAGTTTGAAGTGAATTATTAGTGAAAAATAGGATTGCAGGAAATCTTCAATGATTTCCTGAATATCCTTATTTATTTAAGGGGGAATTGAAATGACAAATTTAATTGAAATTGTCAATGGGTTAGGTGGAGAATGAGATCAGATTATAATTTTCCAGGTTCATATTAAAAAATAAGTTATGAAAAACTTTTTTCTTTATCTTAGAAATAGTAGTCTAAAGTTGTTTTAATAACCAAAAAATAGTTAATGGGAAAATTACCTTTCCCTCTCACCCTTAATGAACTCATCCACCATTTCCACAGCCACGTCATCTGTGAACTGTTCAGGTGGGTGTTTCATGGTGTATGCACTGATGGATGTAAGCTTGCCACCAACTTTCCTTTCCAGGGCAAGTTTACAGCACCGGACAGCGTCAATAACGCATCCTGCGGAGTTGGGGGAGTCTTCCACACTGAGGCGGAGTTCGATGTTCATGGGAACATCCCCAAAGGTTTTACCTTCCATTCTAAGGAAACATAGCTTGTTATCCTTCTGCCAGGGCACGTAATCTGATGGACCGATGTGAATGTTATCTGGATCCATCCTCTCTTTTAGGACAGACTGCACTGCTTCAGTTTTTGATTCTTTTTTAGAATCCAACCGGTTGCGGTTAAGCATGTTTAAAAAATCAGTGTTTCCACCGGTATTAAGCTGATAAGTTCGATCCAGTTTGACACCCCTTTCACGGAATAGGTTGGCCAGTGTTCGGTGGGTGATGGTTGCCCCGATCTGTGCTTTAATATCATCTCCAACCGCAGGGATTCCTTTTTCTTCAAAGCGATCAGACCATTTTTTGTCACTGACAATGAAAACTGGCATGCAGTTTATGAATGCACAACCTGCCTCCAGGGCACATTCTGCATAAAAACGGGCCGCCTTCTCTGATCCCACTGGCAGATAATTCAGGAGGATCTCAGTTTCAGTATCCTGCAGTACTTTAACGATATTTTCTTTGTTATTTTCAGACTCTTCTGAAACCACGAAAGTGTGATTTTCAGGATATTCTGCCATATGTGGAGCTACACCGTCTAAAATAGAACCCATTTCTACTTTTACTCCACTGGGTTTAATGTCTGGACAGAAAACCGTAGTGCAGTTAGGTGGGGCGTAAATAGCTTCGTTTACATCCGTCCCAACTTTACGAGCGTCAATATCAAATGCAGCCACCACTTCTATGTCTGATGGTTTGTATCCTCCGATTTCCCAGTGCATCAAGCCAATTGCTTCTTCTGGCTTTTTATCCGCGTAGTAATAGATACCCTGGATCAGTGAACTGGCACAATTGCCTATACCAATTATCGCTACCCTTATCTTTTCCAATTTAACACCTTCTAAAAAAACACCAATATCAACGTAAAAGTGATGGTTGATGTTATGATAAAATCAATACCCTCATTTTATGGTTCATAAGCTTAATTAACTTCTTCTGAGTGTAAAGTTAGCCTAATATACTATTAAATGTTTCGTCCAATCATCTATTAAAAGTTTGTGAAAAGCAGTTTTGACGCTACTATCTAATTAGGGCTTAATGGTTCTAAATTGTTTAAAATACTATTTAACCATTGTTTCAAGGGCTAATAATCCCATTGATCCAGCAACAGTTAAACCTATACTCCATATAATAATTCCTATACTCATCCATAGTATGAGCACGTTTTTCCTGGCACCAAGTGCAATTCCAATTGCAGCACCTAAGGGAGCTCCGAAAAGCAGTGGTGATATTAAACCCAATCCAATTACTCCATATTTATTCCATATATTGTATAAACGGGTTTCCTTTAAGGCTTCTTCATCACCGTATTTCCATTTTAATAAACGGGCCCTTAAGTTATCTCCAAGGAAAGTAACACAAACTGCAGCCACTATAGCGCCTGCAGCAGCTACAATGGCAATTATTATGGGATTAACATCCATAACCAATCCCAGGGGGATGCCTAGCCATAGTTCAGCCACACTGGCTGCAAAAATTATGAGAATAGATTCCAGATTCATAGTGTCAATTAGTGAGTGTTAATATAAAAAAGTGATTACCACCCTAGAAAAGTCACTTAAGAAAAAAATGAAGATAATAAAAAAAAGTTTGTTAAGACCCTGAATTAGGTTCATTATCATTCCAGGCTCAAATTATAGCGATTGCTAAGTAGGTGTAAATCAACCAGAGGATAATGAAAACTGTCATACTGATTAATGGTAACTTACCAAACTCTGCTTTTGCCAGTTTTGAACCAACATACCAGTTAAAGATTATGAGAACAACTAACAGAATTGTGTTTACAATTCCATCTATGTTGAGGGGATTTTTGTACATTACGTATAACCATACAATGGTGGTGATGGCAATACCTAACCATATCACTGGTTTAATTGCACTGCTAAGTTTAACTGTTAACTGGGTGATTTCTTTGGATTTCCTGGACATTAAGAGCATGGCAAAAAGGACCAATGTTGATCCAAAGGCCATGATTATTCCTAAAAATTCGAAAAATAGTGTGGTTACTGGTTTTCCGAAGATTTGCTCTTTAAGGAGGGGAATAGTCACCAGAGCTTTCATAGTTTCATCAATAGGGAATGATTCTTCTCCTCCGATTGCTATGCTGTATTTTCCATGATTATCAGTGTTGAAAATTTTTATATAGTAAGTACCTGCGGGTAAATTTGCTTTTGTTTCTGGACCTTTAAGATAATAATCTCCTCCAAATTCCTCAAAATAGGAGTTCCAGGTGGAATTAGTTCCGTTAATGGTGATTATGACTTTTCCAGATGAGTCCAGAACTTGTGCTGAAATAAAATCTGGAGGTATTCCTGGACTGGCTGGCACCAGTAAATTCAGGTAAAATTTAAATTGATTATCAGACCTGATCTGGTAATAGTTGGGTTGTCCATGTAATTCTCCGTAAAAAGCCTGTGAAACTTCTGGATTTTGTATTAGGATAGGATTATCATTGGATGCATTAGCGCCAATAACTAATCGAGGCTGATGGGCACATGCCACAGAAATAGATGCCAATAATAAAACAAAAAGAACTGCTATTAATCCCAGATTAGTATTTGGAATCTTTAACATGTATTATATTTTTATTTATCTTAATATTTTAATATTTTCACGGTGGAAGGTAAAAATAATAAAAGGAGTGAAGCCTCCAGATATTGGAGGTTTTTCCATGGAGGTGGATAAAAAAGCGTCTGGAGGCTTCCCTATAACCAATAGGTTATCATGCAATGGTAGATTTTGTTTAATCACTCTTTGATGTTTTTAATCTGCAATTTTTGATGGTTTTTCTTAATTTACATTCTGGGATGATTTCTTCTGAAACTTCATGATACATTCTCCTCACTTATCTTCCCATCCATTAGGCTTATCTTTCGATCAGCCATATTTGCCACATAGGGCTCATGTGTTACCAATAGGAGGGTTACATTTTCTTTCTGGTGGATTTCACGCAGTATGTTCAGGATTATGTCTCCTGTTTTTGAGTCCAGTGATCCGGTAGGTTCATCCGCCAGTATAATGGATGGATGATTCATCAGAGCTCTGGCAATGGCCACGCGCTGCCTTTCCCCTCCTGAAAGTTTGGTAGGGACCTGATCCACCTTATTTCCCAGATTAAGAGATTTTAATAGTTTGTTTGCTCTTTGAGCCATCTCTTCATCTGGAACATCGGTTTCCAGCATGGGTATTTGAACATTTTCTGAAACAGTGAGGTTGGGTATCAGGTTGTGGAACTGGAATATGAATCCGATTTCTTTTGATCTAAATGAACTGAAATCTTTCTTTTCCATCAGATTATGGTCTGCCACACTGATACTACCATCGTCTGCCCGGTCCAGAGCTCCTATCATGTTGAGGAGGGTTGTTTTCCCTGAGCCTGAGGGGCCCGTCAGGGAAACAAATTCTCCTTTTTTGATTTCAAGATCGATCCCATTAAGTGCAGGGGTTCGTCCATTATCAAACATTTTTCTAAGGTTCTGGAGGGTGATTATGTTTTCTTTGGTACTGATCTGATTATTCATAGTGGTTTGATTATTCATAGTATTATTCATAGTGGTTTGATTATTCATAACGCAACGCCTCGGTTGGTGATAGTCTGGAAGCCCGGTAGGCGGGGTATATTCCTCCAACTATTCCCAGGAAGATGGCCACTGCCAGTGCCTCCAGGAATAAATCGGCTGAGAATGCAGGTTCAACACCCATGATGAGATGGGCACTGGATATGATCTCAACCACACCTACACCAACTATTATTCCCACAACAGCTGCCAGTAATGAGAGAACCACAGATTCTCCTATTATCATGGTTAAAATTCTCTTATTAGTCCATCCAACTGCTTTAAGGACGCCTATTTCTCTGGTTCTTTCTACCACTGATTTTATCATGGTAACTACAACCACAATACCACCTATTAACAGGGCCAGAAGGGTGACAGCCCATGCACCAGATTCAATTATTTCCAGTCCATTATTCATCCGTTCCATTCCTGAAAGAGAGGTGGAAGTGGACAGTTCATTGGGATATTTACTCTCAATGGTATCAGCCAGGCTAGTGGCAGAAGTGCCGTTGGTGGCCTTAACCAGGATCAACGATACTTGATCAGTGTTTCCAGTCAGGCTCTGCAGTTTTCCCAAGGACATGACAATTCCCCGATCATCCTGGAAGTTTCCAGTTTCATAGGTTCCCACAATGGTGAATGTCTGGTTGGAAAGGGTAATGGTATCTCCAACAGTCTTATTAAGACTTTTAGCGGCCATTTCTCCGATTATAACCTGATTGTCATTGGAGAATGCTGTACCATTGGTTATCACGATATCATCCAGACCCAGGTTACTGCTGTCAATTCCGATAACACTGTACATCATCCGGAAATTTCCCTGTCCTTGCCCAGCATTGCCATTGGAAGATCCACTGGTACTTGTAGTGCTACTGGTACTGTTAGTACTACTATTGGTGTCATTCAGATCAACGTTGGTTCTTAGAACCCCTGCAGCAGTTCCAACTCCAGATATCTGCTGGATCTCGGATACTTTAGTCTGATTGATTAACTGCTGGCCTCCCTGACCACCAGGAGCACCCCCTCCTGAAGAACCTTCAGGACCTCCACCCCCTCCGGTGGTCCCAGCAATCACTGTAAAATCTGCGGCATCTGCAGTGAGCGCTTGCTGTGTGGAAGCTGCCAGTCCATTTGTTACCAGACCAAGACCCAGTATGGTAGCAACTCCTATTGCAATACCTAGAATGGCCAGTAAACTCCGGCTTTTGTTCCTAAAAATGTTTTTGATAATTAAACTTCTAAATTTCATGTCCTATACTCTAAAAAAGACTTTAAAAGTAGTTTTTCCCAATTGACACCCGAGTTATACCAACTCTGTTCAGATTTAACCCGGTTTGTAATTTATCACGTTAATCTGTAGTTATCATATTATTTCAGTGTAGAAAATTTGAGTGTAAAAAGAATATCTAGAAGTAAAAACATTAAAGACAGATAATAAGTTATTGGTTTATTTAATGGGAGGTTTTTGTGGATTGCTTATTTAATATGATATAACTGAAATTGATACAAATTAATAGTTGAATTCATAGAATGATTAATGGTTTATCTGGACATTTTTTCCCAACAAGAACTAAACTGGATTAGTATGGGTGCGGGGTGATCATAATGGAAAAGAAAAAGAAGATAGCATGGGGAATTACCGGTGCCGGTGATAAAATACTGGAAACAATGAAAGTCATGGAAAAAATACGATTAGAATTCGAAGACCAGGTGGATATAGAGGTATTCATATCCAAATCGGGGGATCAAGTCGTTAAATATTATGGGATATCCAATGACATAGAAAGCAACTTTGACCGGGTATGGGTTGAAATCAATGCCAACGCTCCATTTTTAGCAGGAAATATTCAGTTAGGTAAATATGAGTTCATGCTGATTGCTCCGGCCACCTCCAATACTGTGGCCAAAATCGCCATGAGAATGGGAGACACTCTCATCTCCAATGCAGCAATAATGGGTCAAAAAGCCGATGTTCCCATTTACATATTACCCTCTGATGTTGAAGAGGGTGTGACTATTACCCAGCTTCCAGATGGAAAAGATTTGAAAATTACAATTAGGAAAGAAGATGTGGAGCACGTGGAAAAATTGGCCAAGATGTACGAAACTTATATTTTAAAAGAACCTAATGAAATGGTGGAAGTGTTCCGGAAGCATTTTCGCTGAATGACCTACATACAACACTATGAACAACTGATTAACCGTTAAAATTAGGAATAGGATATTATCAAATAAGGTCACAGGGACAACCATGGAAACAAAGCGTTTATTTTTCTTCAGTTTAGGTGCTATTTTACTTGGACTAGGGGCTGTAGGAGTGGTTCTTCCAGTATTACCCACCACTCCCCTGGTTTTAGCTTCATTTTTTTGCTTTACCAAAAGTTCCAAAAGGGCAGAAAGATGGATTCTTAGTAACCGTTATTTTGGAAGTTATATAGAAAATTACCAGACCAAACAGGGAATACCACTGGATATTAAAATTAAAAGCATTGTTTTTTTATGGGTCACGTTAATGGTATCATGTTACCTTTTCCAGGACAGAAGTTATCTTCTTATTATATTACCAACCGTGGGATTGGCTGTAACCCTGCATATCATTTTACTTAAAACCAAAAAATCAGCTGGGAATCAATGCATCCTGAAAACACATTCTGGGCAGATATAATCCATAGAAAAAGGATCTATCATTGAATAAATAGGATTTTAAATAAATAGATCACCTATACTTGCATAACACATAAATTTACTCTTTTTAAATTAGGGATCATCCCAATATGCATGACACTTACGGTTCCATAGAATCTAGACCTTAAATTGAACTCATCTGGCACGTGATAACTCCCCTTGGCATGATTCACATCAAGAATGATTATCTCATCCTGAGAATTGGAATAAATTTGGAGATATATCTAATATGTAACTCTTTTGTTTTTATACCAATATTTCGTTTTTATTACTGTATAATAATATAGAACTAGTAACTTTGAAAATGTAATTAATGTTATGGCCCTTGGCAAAAAGGATGTAATCAATTTTGCACTTAAAGCTGTTAACACGAACGCGATGTTATTATAAAGTTTTAATTTCAAATAGATTAAGAGAGTCTTAAAAATGGTTTAAGGGTGTGGGGAAAAGATGGATCGACACTATAAAGTAATTTTTGAAGCATTATTATCAGTTTTGATAATAATTGAACTCTTATTTTTGGTTTTAGTATCTATCGGATTTATTGCAGGTATAAAAACCGGCTCTGTTTATGCTTTCGGTAATTGGGATATAATAATTGGCATCCTTATTCTGATTGATTTTGTACTCTTTAGAGTTATAAGGGGGGACAATCAGAATAGCTGGGATTTTATTCAAGAAAATTGGGTTTATATAATTGCCAGTGTTCCTTTATTCTTTATCTGTTTCAATATATTCCATTTAATGGATTTTAAGATATTCGTAGGATTAATTGGAATAATAAGGATCTATGCACTCTTCAGAGTCCTTCAAATAACCTCGGGGGAGGTCCGTAAATATCCTCAAAAAACTAAATTGGATTATGCTACCTTTGTGCTGTTGCTGGTCATTATATTGGGCTCATACCTATTTTTTATAGTTGAAAGCGGGGTTAACCCCGAGGTTCCCAGTTATGAAGCTGCAATCTGGTATGCAATTGTTTCCATGACCACTGTCGGTTATGGGGATATAGTTCCAGTCACGTTAATTGGCCATATAATAGGGACAATTCTTATATTAACTGGAATGGGATATCTGAGTTTAGTCACAGCCACTTTAGCTTTTTCTTTCATTGAAATATTTAGAAAAGAAAGTAAAAAAGCATCTAATAAGCTTGGAAAAACTGCAGAAGGGCTTAAGGAAAGTTTTGATAGTCATGAAGAAAAAATTGATAAAGTCCTGAAGAGAATGGATGAAATCGAGAATAAACTTGATGAAATGGAAAATAAACGTCAATAATTTCTATTTGCAGTTTAAACTATTTCATATACTTTTTACAGAGATTTTCAGTTATAGGCATGGTTTGTTGATTTATTTTTTTGGTAACTACTAGTTTTTAGAAATCTTTTTATAGTTATTCTATATATAGAATATAATATGGTTAGAATATCGGACTTGGAAGCATCCATTTTGGGCCTGATTTACGAGGAACCACAGCACGGTTACCAGCTTGAAAAGACCATTGAAGGATGGGGAATGCGTAATTGGACAACTATAGGGTTTTCATCCATTTATTACGTCTTAAAGAAGTTGGAGAAGAAGGAACTGGTCTCATCAAAACTGGAAAAAGTGGAAGGAAAACCATCACGAAAGGTTTTCACCATCACTGACCTTGGAAGGAAAACCATGGAAGAAAAGATCCGTGATCTTCTCTCCTGGAATAAAAAAATAATTTCACCCATTGACCTGGGCCTGGCTTATCTTAACTATCTCCAACCAGAGGAAGTCATCAAATGCCTGGAAAATTATACAGAATCAGCACAGGGCAGGATCAAATTCCTGGAAAGTTCGGTGAAGACACAGGAAGAATTAGGGGCCCCATACTATGTGGTGGCACTTTTTAGCAGGCCACTGGCAAGTCTTAAAACAGAAATGGCCTGGGTGGAAGAATTCATTGAAAAAATTAAAAAAGAGGAGAATCTTTGAAAAGAACATCCTTTGAAATCTTAGATTAATCCTGAAAATTTTAAAACCACGTTATGAGGTGAAATGATGGAAATAAAGGAGAAAAAGATGGAAAAAAGACAGGTAGCATATATACTCTATAAAGGATCCTATGAAGAAGTACCAGTACTGATGGGGGAACTAGTGGGTTTTTTAATGGCCAAAGGCCTGCAGATGATGGGTCCACCATTTGGAGTTTACTACAACAGTCCTGAAGAAGTGCCAGTTGAAGAACTGCAGTACGAGGTGGGAATGCCATTTGCAGGAGATGCAAAAGAAGAGGGACGTGTGAAAATCAAAACAGAACCTGAGCAACTGGTTCTTTCAACTGTTTATAAAGGTCCTTACAGTGGATGCGGTATGGCAATTGGAGCACTGGCTGAATACGCCTATAAAAATGGCTATGAAATCATTGGTCCGCCTGTGGAAACCTACATTTCCGATCCCAATGAAACCCCAGAAAACGAGCTTATAACTGAAATGTGCTTTCCAGTGATGAAAAAATAACCATTAAATGTTTATCATCGTTCTTTTTTATTTTTTTAAATTCAGGGATGAAAATATAATATTTCAGGATTAAAATTCAGCATTATATACATATTCCCACCCTGGGAATGGTTTTACTAAAACTTGGAAAAAATGAAATAAAATACAAATTTAAAAAGGAGAAAATCATGCCTAAATTAGACTTAAAAAAGAAAGAAAAGCTGTTTTACTATCCATCCACTAAAGAAGTTTCGGTGGTGGATCTACCGGAGATGAAATTTTTAATGATTGATGGCCAGGGAGACCCTAATACTTCTCAAGAGTACCAGGATGCAATGGAAACATTGTTCCCGGTTTCATATAAAACTAAATTCACCAGTAAAAAGGAAAAATCCCAGGATTACGTGGTAATGCCTCTGGAAGGTCTGTGGTGGGTAGACAACATGGAAGAGTTCACTGTAGCTGATAAAAGTTCCTGGCAATGGACAGTGATGATCCGCCAACCCGATTTTATTAATGAAACTCTGATAAACAAGGCCATAGAAGAACTTGAAAAAAAGAAAGATTTACCCTCCCTATCCAAACTAAGATTCGAAACTTTTAAAGAGGGGAAAACTGTTCAAATAATGCATATTGGGCCTTATGGTGAAGCAGAAGCTCCAGCAGTTAATAAATTACATGAATACATTGAAAATCAAGGTTACCAGTTAAGGGGAAAACACCACGAAATATACATCAGTGACATGCGCAGAACCAAGCCTGAAAAGCTTAGAACAGTTATAAGGCAGCCTTTTGAATGATTATGGTATGATTCCATTAGGGTATGGTTCATAAAATGGGTTTTAGGGATATTTGAGTAAATTTACTAAAACAAGATGACTTATGTGTGATTGGAAATCCTATTTAAATGCAGATCCCATTCCATGGCTCATGGAAGAGGATAACCCTTCAGTTAGATATTTTACCCTGCTTGATATTCTGGATAAACCCCAAAATGACTCCCAGGTCACTTGCACCAGAGAAAAGATAATGGAAGTGGGTGTAGTTCCAAGAATACTGGCTAAACAGGAATCTGGTGGATACTGGGGGCTCCCTGAGAATTTTTATCTTCGTGGCAAGTATAAAGGAACTTCCTGGCAGCTTATAATATTGGCAGAGTTAGGAGCAGACCCTCAAGATGAAAGAATTAAAAATGCATGTGAATTCATCCTTGAAAACTCCCAGGATCCTGAAAGTGGTGCATTTTCATATATTAGTAGTAAAGAGGTAAGGGGTAGGAAATCTGCTAATAACCTAAGCAGTAACTCTGGTGGAGATCATGAAAGAGTCTTGCCCTGTCTCACAGCCAACATGACGTGGAGTCTTATTCGATTGGGATATCTGGATGATGAGAGGATTCAAAAAGCCATAAAATGGCTTATAAAATATCAAAGATTCGATGATGAACCAGGGAAAGCTCCCGATGAATGGCCATATAAACGATGGAAACAATGCTGGGGCAAGCGCACCTGTCACAGTATCATAATAAAAACCCTCAAAGCATTGGTAGAAATACCATTCAAAAAGTAGAACTCCTGAAATGGAGGATTACATATCCAGAGGCGCAGAACACATGCTCAATCACCATATTCACAAAAGAAGGCAGCCTCCAGTCAAGGGTAGTTTTAAATGGTTAGAATTCGGTTTTCCACTGATGTGGAATGTAGATGCCCTGGAAGTACTGGGCTTACTTACTAAATTAGGGTACCAAGATGAAAGGATGAATGAAGCCCTGAAAATCATGGTTTCCAAACAGAACCAGGAAGGCCAGTGGATCCTGGAGAACACCTTTAATGGACGATTCCAAACCAGTATCGAAAGAAAGGGAAAACCAAGTAAATGGATTACTTTAAATGCTTTAAGAGTTTTAAAACGATATTATTCCTATTTTGATTAAACAAGTTCTCAAAATTATGGTATCCCTAATCAACACCAGAATTAACAATATATGAATTAATTTGAGAATATTAAATTATGAAAAGAGATATACATTGTACAGTATGAACTCCTATGAAACCATTATCGCCATTGTATTAATGATTATTATTGGCTATGTATGCCGCAGATTTGAATTTTTAAGGCAGAAGATACTCAAACCATCAATAAGATTGTGGTATACATTGCCATGCCCTCTTTAATATTCCTGGCCATGTACCATGCAGATCTATCAAATTTCCAAACTTTTGGAACCATTACCCTTATTTGTATTGCAATGGGCCTTATATCTGGAATTCTGGCCTACATTTTCACCTACTTTAAGGGTTACCCTGCTAAAACTCGTTGGGGGGTGGTTGCAGCTTCCACCCTCTTTAACTCCGGATTTTTGGGATATCCTGTGGTTCTGGGTGTTTTTGGAGCTACCGGATTAGTGAGAGCAGTATTCTATGATGTGGGTTCCACCATACTATTCATTTCCTTCGGAATATTTTTCTTAATTCTTTACGGTGGCAGTTATCAGGATATTATCAAAAGATCGGTCTTATTTCCACCGTTACTGGCAGTTATCCTGGGAGTTATTGCCAATTTAGTTCATCTTCCACTGGGATCAGTTATTCCCAGCACCCTCACTTACCTGAGTGGTGCTGCAATACCCATGATAATGTTGGCGTTAGGTTTATCCCTGGAATTTAAGGGTATTAAAGAATATTTTGGCGTTGCTTCTTTTGTTACAGCACTCAAGTTAGTTATTTCACCATTAATTGCCCTGATTGTGGTGGGACTGGTGGGTTTCACAGGACTAGACCGGACAGTAACCATTGTGGAAGCGGGTATGCCCTCTGCAATGCTCAGTCTGGCCCTGGCCATCACCTACGATCTGGATATAAAAGTAACTGCAGCCTGCATATTCCTGAGCACAGCCCTCAGCATGATCTCCATCACGATTTTAATCTTATTTATATGAGGTTTTAATCCTATTAACAAAGCTTTAATCATGATAGCGGGTTTTAATCCTATTAATGAGTTTTAATCTGGATAGTGGGTTCTAATTTTATTAATGAGGTTTCCTGTTTATAAGGGGATTTTATTTTTTCATAAAAGTCCGTGATCAGGTGATAGTTTTTCAAGGATATTATAAGTATCTTTTCCGGGACTTTTTGACTTTTTAACAAGCGATAATTCTTTTTTTCAATTAATAGGCTTTTTATACCGTGTCATGGCAATCAAAACCAGTGCTACTCCCATGGCCAGTGCCCCAATAATAAATGCATTGTGCAGTCCCTGAGAGACCAGGGCTGGTGTTAATTTATCGCTGGTACTGGGCCCCACTGTGGTATAAACAACCATAGCTGCTGCAGTACCCAGAATTCCGGTTCCAAAACCATTACCGATCATGTTGGAAGTGTTAACCAGGCCTGATGCTATTCCCCTGTATTTGGATGGGCTTTCTGAAAGAATGAACTTAGTGTTAGGGGGGTTGAAAGTGGCCACTGAAGCCCCTAAAATCAAAAGTCCAATTGCAATATAGATTAAACTGCTGGAAGGGTTGAAAGTGGATAAAACCAGACACCCAATCACTCCAATTGCCGCACCCATAAGAGTAACCCTGTTAGGTGCGATTTTATCCGAAAGTACACCTGCCAGGGGGCCAACTATAATTATAGCAATGGGCATGAGGGTTAGCATCATACCAGAATAACTGGTACTCATTCCCTTTACCACCTCAAAGTAGAATGGTAAAAGCACCACTGCCCCGGCAAAGGGCATGTTGGAGAAAACATTAGCAGCACTGGCCAGGGATATCTCCCTCATCTTCAAAAAGTTAAGGTCAATCAGAGGTTCATGGGTTCGTGATTCCTGGAACACAAAGAGCGCCCAGAATATCACCGAGCAGATTATGCTACCCAGTATTATGGCAGATGTCCAACCATAATCCAGTCCCTTGTTAAGTGCGAAGATAAGGGTGCTCTGGGCAATGAAGATCATGACCACCCCGGGTATGTCCAGGGAACCTGGATGTTTCTCTGTTTCATGGAGCACGGCATAACCCAGTATGATGCCAATAATTCCGATGGGGACGTTGATAAAAAATATCCAGTGGAAGTTAATGTATTCAGTTATAAAACCTCCCAGTAACGGGCCCAGTGCCAACCCAAGGGAGCCGATTGTGGTGATGATTCCCAGATTTCGTCCTCGCTTGTTTTCAGGAAGGTATTGCAGTACCATGGCCGCGGCGATCCCGGAGAACATGGTGGCACCCACTGCCTGCATGAGCCTGAAAATAATCAGTTCATGAAACTGGGTGGAGATGGCACACAATGCAGAACCAGTGATAAAAACAAGAAATCCAGTGAGAAAAACCCTTTTATAACCTTTCTGCTGTGCTAATTTACCGAAAACAATTAAAAAACTACTTAAAACAATGATATAAATTAAAATAGTCCATAAAATAGTGTTAGTGGTCACACCGAAGTACTTGGCCATGGTGGGTAGGGAAACATTCACAATGGAAATATCAAGAAAAGACATGAAACTGGCCAGTGAAATTACCAGTAAGGTTAATTTTTGATTGTCTCTTAAACTTTCAAGCATTAAACACCCCACCCTCAAAAAACATTTCCCTATTTACATTTATATGGATTTTTTATTGTTTAATGGAATTATACTTTTGCACAGATTAGCATAAAGTTTGATAATAACCTTTTAACATCATTCTTCCCTAAAAAATCCCCTATAATCTACTGTTCCTATAATCTACTGTTAATACGAATAACGGTTAATATTAAGAAATTTATAAGATAAGATCATATTGAGGTGGTTAAATGGAATATGATGAGATCATACCGGAACTGGAAGCACTGTCAAACCCACAGGATGTGGAGGGAATGGCTCGTTTTGGGATCAACCCTCAAAAAACCTATGCCGTACGTATTCCTGAACTTCAAAAAATTGCTAAAAAGGCAGGAAAAAATCACAAACTGGCAGCTAGACTGTGGGAGGCAGGTTACCGTGAGACCAGGATACTGGCTTGCATGATTGAGGATCCTAAACAGGTTACCGCAGAACAGATGGATTTATGGGCTGCTGAATTTGATTACTGGGAGATATGTGACCAGTGCTGCATGAGACTATTCCGTCTGACACCATTTGCATATCAGAAAATTTTCCAGTGGAGTGAAAGTGAAGAAGAGTTTAAAAAGAGGGCAGCATTTGCTTTAATCGCAGTGTTAGCGGTTCATGATAAAAAAGCACCTGATGAAAAATTTGAACAATTTTTCCCATTAATAATCAAAGAATCAACTGATAATCGAAATTACGTTAAAAAAGCTGTTAACTGGGCTTTAAGACATATTGGGAAAAAGAACATTGCCTTAAATAAAAAGGCAATTATCACTGCACGTAAAATTAAGAAAATGGATTCAAAGAGTGCTAAGTGGATAGCTTCAGATGCTTTAAGGGAACTTGAGAGTGAAAAAGTTCAGGAAAGATTATATAACCAATCACAATCAATGTGAGGTATGTGATTATTTCTTTTCATAACCTGAATTTGATCTGGGTCTAATTTGGGGAAATATTCTTATAAAGATTCGTCAATTATTAGGTATTATTATAATATTTACAAAATATTTGTTATATCAAACATTTACCTTGTGAATTTAGGATAAACTATTGATTTAAATTTCATTGGACGTATATAATTCATTCTCCCTATTGGAGGCGATTTGATTAAAAAAATAAGATTTAAAAAACTTAACATCGTGTTATTATTGTTGATTTTAGTGATAGGGCTTATAGTAGGATTATTATGGGCAACTGGAACTTCTCAGAAGGAAATAAGTAGTAATGGGTCTTTTGAAGACCAGTATGTAAAATTCAGTTATCCCACATCATTAGTGGCGGTGCAGTACACCTTTGAAAATTCAACCATTGTGGATTTCTACAACTCCAACCAAACCAGTACCAATAACTACGTGGGGAACATCCGTTTTGCCACGAATAACCTGACAAATCTAAAGAAGGTATATCCGGATGGTTCTATGGGTCAATATGAGGGACATCGTACATGGCAAGGAGAAAATACTAACGGACCTTACATCTATATCCTGCTATCTTCTGCAGATGCACCGGTTATGACATTGCAGATGGATTTTAAATCAGAATATAAATCGGCCTATAAAGAGATATTGAACACCCTTAAAATAAAGAAAATCCCTGCATAACACAAATTTGATAAACATGAAGTACCATCAATACTCAGCTGGAAATGATAAGGAAACAGAATATGGTGAACATGAGAATAGCATGTCTGCATCACCGGAAGTCTCCAAAAAGGGGGATGGTAAAGCAATTAAAGCTATTAAATTAGGATGTTTGGTGGTCTTTTTTGGCTTGATAATAGGTGGAGTTTTGATTCTCCTTATTTTTGCCATGTGGGCCATACTGGCAATTGGGGTTGGGGTTATTTCTGGAATTTCATTCACTTCTCCCCTCTGCTGGGTAGTGGGAGGATTAATCTCACTAATTATAGTTTGTGCAGTAATAACTCATAAAAGTAGGTAAATATGGTTTTTAGGAGGAATTATCCTAATTTATTTATTAGGGGATAGTTCCAGCTCTTAGGGATAGTTCCAGCTCTTAGGGATAGTTCCAGCTCTTTTGTAGTAATAGGACCTACTCTTTTCTAGGTAATGGAATCAACTATTCACTATGAATATATATTCAAAAAATCTGGTTTAATTACAGAGATGATCATTTATAATCATTTTATAAAAAATTATATGATTTATTGAATAGTCACTATGATTAATCGAATAGGAAAAATGAGAACAGTGCTATTTTTTCAATATTTTTTTAGAGGATCGTTTATTATCACAAAAACAACCACTCCTATAACTAAAGCTAATAAAAGTATCCGATACATGGTTTCACCTTTTATGAATTAATTTTTAAAGTTTGCAGGTTTCAATTAAATGAATAAGTTAATCTATTCAACGGGTTAACTTATTCAACGGGTTAACCTCTTCAAAACGAGTTAACTTATTCAAAAAGCCCAGATAAAAAAGATATAAAAGAGGATTAAACTCTATTTCAAAGTTTTACCATAAATCTATTTTTTAGAAGTTTTACCCTCTTTACTCAACATCTTATTTTTCTCTTTACTGGTGAGGTCTTCCACAACTTCTGAAGGAAGTCCTGTTTTAAGGATTTTTCCACCTCGCATAATGGAGGCCCGGTCACAAACATCAAGTACAAAATCCATGTCATGAGATATTATGAGGAAAGTTTGATTAAGTTCTTCACGTGCTTTTCTAATGGAATCTGTGACCTGGACTCGGGTAATGGGGTCCATGGTGCCGGTTGGTTCGTCCAGAATAATAATTTTAGGTTCTTTAATGAGTACCTGGGCCAAGGCTACCCTGTGGCGTTCCCCTCCACTCAGCTCATCATGGTATTTGTAGAGAATCTTCTGGGCATATTCTTCACTAAATCCAACTGCGTTTAAAACGTACAGTGCCTTTATCTGGGCAAATTCAGCGGGTAACTCCAGACTGATAGCTTCGGTTAGGTTGCCCAGTACATTACGATGAGGATATAGGCTGTATTCCTGATGGAGTATCCCAAGGTAAGGTTTAACCCGTCCCCTGCCGAAAGGACCTTTTTCAGTCATATCGATCCATTGATCTCCCAGTTTAACACGTATCTGGCCACTGCTGGGATCAGTGAGTCCATATAAGAGCCTTGATAAAGTGGTTTTACCTGCTCCAGAAAGACCTACCACTCCGTATATCTCACCTTCATTAACACTGAGATTAACACTGTCCACGGCTTTAATCACTCCCCGGTCAATGGAATAGTAATGCTTTTTAACATCTTGAAGCTCAATGATGGGGCCACCAGTTTCAAATTCTTTGTTTATTTGAGGTTTTGGCACGTGTTCC
The DNA here is from genome assembly GCF_963666025.1 of uncultured Methanobacterium sp. Lineage (NCBI taxonomy): Archaea > Methanobacteriati > Methanobacteriota > Methanobacteria > Methanobacteriales > Methanobacteriaceae > Methanobacterium > uncultured Methanobacterium sp. The sequence goes on from NZ_OY762552.1 coordinate 2,067,684, forward strand.
ATGAAATTTTCCACCACTGTCTCTGGATCGCCTTTCTGGATAATTTCCCCATTATCCAGCCAGATCACTTCATCAGAAAGATCCCTCATTACCTCTGGCCAGTGGGAGGTGATTACCATGGTTAAACCCTGGCCCTTAATACCTTCAATGAGGGCTTGGTGTATGAATTCCGCGGTGGTTGGATCCAGAGTACCGGTTGGTTCATCTGCCAGGAAGATCATGGGTTCTTTGGCTAGTTGCCTGGCCAGAACCACTCTCTGCTTTTCTCCACCAGACAGATCACGTGCAATGTGGGTGATCCTATGGGTCATCTGGGCCAGATCAAGGAGATCAATGGCCATGTAAGTGCTTTCTTCTTCATCATGTTCTGTAATTGCTTTTAAAACATTATCAATCACAGTTTCATCTTCATACAGTGCAAAGGTTCTCTGCAGCATTATGGAAATTCGACGCCGGATAGCTGCGAAGACATGTCGATCAGCGTTCCAGAAATCTACTTCTTTTCTCTGAAACTTGCCTCCACATTTACATGGCTGGTTTTCCTTTGATGGTGGTTCCACAGCAAGACATTCAGGACACAATGCAATGTTATAGATTATCTGACCTTCATCTGGCTTGTAATCTTTCATTCCACGGAGCATGTTTATCAAAACTGATTTTCCAGAACCGCTCTTTCCCAGAATTCCTAATATTGTTCCTTCTTCCACACTAATATTCAAGTTTTTCAGGACTTTGACACCATTGAATGTTTTTGTGATGTTTTTTATTTCTATGAAAGACATTCAACCACCTATTCTATTATAATATCATTACATGAACTGTTAAAAAACGTTTATTTGGTTATTTCCCATTATTTTCCTTTTTACATAATTCTATTGTATCATATTCTAGCGTATATTCTGGTACTAAAATGATGTGATTGGAGATAGAATTCGTTTGCACATGTTTAAGGGTTCCCACAAAGGGGAGTTTCACATTCAGGGCATTTAGTATTGCTACAAGGCACTCCTCTAGTTTTTGGAGATTCATAACCACAATTTGGACATTTACAAACCAGTGGTGGTCCTGCACCAAGCCCTTTTCCCCCATAAGATTTTCTATCCATTATTGCTTCTTCAGAATCTGCAGTATACTCTTCTTTTTCTTCTTCTACAGTGCCGATACTGGTAGATCCACAATCCGGACATTTATTATATTCCTTACGGGGATGTTGCCATTTGAATCCACAGTCATTACATTCGTAGCGAATTAAATGATCTTTCCCATTTATAACGATAGTATTCCCATTAATAAGTGCATTAGCTATTTTTTTCCGGGCTGAAGTTAATATACGGTGAAATGTGGGCTGTGAGACTCCCATTATTTCAGCTGATCTCTTCTGTTGAATATCATGATAATCTCTTAGCCGGATCGCTTCAAACTCATCTATCAATATTTCAATAGGTTTTAGAGAATCTAAATCTTCTCTTTCTGGTTTAAAACACTTTATATGGGGCTCTTCTGAAATTCTTCTAAATCTACGGGGCCTTGCCATGTTTTGAATATATATTCACTACTTCAATATATACTTTTGTAAATTGGTGGTATCAGTTAATTAGGGTAATAAGTCATTGGTTTTTTTATTAATTTGAAATAAAAGAGAATTAAGGGTTAAATAAGGAATTATGTTAGTAATATTCCAAAAAAAATGATATGAACTATTTTCAACGTAATTTTTTGGGATATCAGTAGCTTTTAATTCTAATGAGAACAATAATTATTAAAGTTAAATTGAGTTTTTTTAAGGTAGATGTCTAGACTTAAGAGGTGCAACATTTGGCAAATATTCTCCTGGTGGAAGATGAAATGGTGGAGGCCATGAATTTAAAAAGAAGCCTCCAATCAATGGATTATGATGTGGTTGCCCTTGCATCATATGGTGAAGAAGCAGTTGAAAAAGCCAAAGCATTGAAACCTGATCTTATTTTGATGGATATTATTTTGAAGGGTAGTATGGATGGAATAGCTGCGGCAAAGGCTATTTCAAAACTTGAAATACCTGTTATATACATCACTGCCCTTCCTGATGATGCCACTGTTAACCGGGCTCTCATCAGTGCACCCTATGGCTATTTAATCAAACCATTTGATATTCGTAAATTAAAAATATCCATTGAAGTGGCTCTTTACAAGAAACAAATGGAAAATAAACTTAAACAATCTCAGGAAAATTATTATCAAACTATTTTTGAAAATACCAGTGCTGCCACCATAATTGTGGAAGAAAATATGCTGATTTCTTTGGTCAATATAGAATTTTCTGCCTTAACTGGTTACCCCAAGGAAGAAATTGAGGGTAAAATGAAGTGGACTGAGTTTTTCGCTCAGGAAGACCGTTTGCAAATGGAAGAATACCACAGTCTGCGCAGGATTAATCCAGCTTATGCCCCACGAAACTACGAGGCAAAACTGGTTGCCCTTGATGGTGCTATTCGGTATGTTTATTTAACCGTGGCCATGTTGCCTGGCACCAGAAAGAGCATGGTGTCTATTTTGGACATGACCGAGCTACGAAGATCTAAAAAATCCATTGAAGAATCTCGAGAGAAGTTTAAAAGCATTTTTGAAAATGCAGCCGAGGCTATTATCTTATTTGACTGTCAGGGGATTATTCTGGAGTCCAATGACAAGATCGATGAGATATTTGGTTTTAAGAAGGAAGAAATCATAGGGAAAAACTTCATGAATATTGTTTCCATGATGGGGATGGATTATGAAGAAACTCGAATAGTTTTCAACCATCTTATCTCCGGAAATGAACTAAAACAGATTGAATGGACCATACAAAATAAAAATGGGAAAGAAGTAATTTTCAGGGTTCGACCATCGATTATAAGAGATAAAAATAGTATAAATGGTATTCTATTACTTATGGAAGATATAACTGAACTTAAAAATGTTGAAAATAATCTTAAAACATCTTTAGAAGAAAAAGAGATTTTATTGAGGGAAATTCACCATAGGGTGAAGAACAATTTACAGATCATCTCCAGTCTCCTGAGTTTGCAGCGCATTCAAGTGGAAGATAAACAAACTGCAGATATATTATGGGAGTGCCAGGGAAGAGTCAGAACCATGGCCATGATCCACGAAAACCTGTACCAGTCACAGGATATTGGTTACATAAACTTCAGAAATTATGTGGAAAAGATGTTGTATGATATTTTTAATTCATACCATGTGGATGAGAAGTCCATCAACTTAAACACACAAGTTGAGAGTGTGGAGATGGGCATTGAAACTGCCATGCCCTGTGGTCTTATCATTAATGAACTGGCTACTAACAGCATTAAACATGCTTTTCCCGAGGGGAACGGTAATATAAAAATTGAATTAAAATCAGATGGTGAGGCTCATGTTTTAAGTTTTGCTGATGATGGAATAGGTTTACCTCTAAATACGGATCCTAAAAAATCTAAAAAACTGGGGTTGATGGTTGTTAAAACATTGGTAAATCAATTAAACGGTATGATGGAGATAGATAGGACCAATGGCACAAAATTCATAATTAAATTCAGGGAATTACCCTATAAAATGAGATCGTGATTTCTAATTTTAATTAATTGTATCTTCTTAATTAATTGTATTTTCAGTTGAATTCCATCCATTATACATTGATTCTAGACATTATGAAATTAAATTTCTATTAAGATTTTTAAGGATTTTTTCAGGGGAAGAGGTAGAACGTTTCCAGAGTTTTAGAATATTTTAAGAGTTTTTATGTATTATTTTCAGGATTGGGACTTTCAAGAGTTTTAAGAATATTTAAGAGTTCTAAGAATCAATTTTGAGGTTTAAAGAAATAAAAGAATAAAAAAATGGGAAGAGGTAGCCTTAGTTCAACAGAAGCACGCTGTAGTTCAGGTAGGATGCAATGCTCACCCAGATTATGTATGGTATGAACAGGAGTCCTGCTGGTTTGGATAGAACGTAGAATGCGATCATGTTGGCCAATATGGCTATCCAGAGTAAGCAGATCAGTATGAACCCGCCTAATATGGAGTGCAATCCGAAAAATACCAATGACCATAGAACGTTTAGTAACAGTTGCACTGCGAATATTCCAATTGTGAACCTCACATCACGCCTTTCTAAACCCTGTCTCCACACCAGGAAAAGAGCTATACCAATAAGAATATAAATAGTGGTCCATATGGGTCCGAACCAATCATTGGGTGGAGTCCAGCTGGGTTTAGCCAGGGCAGCATACCATGTGGTTATCTGTGGAAGAGTGGCTAGGGTTCCCACTGCACCAGAAATGAAAACTATGAATACTGAAGCAATTAACTTCGGAATCTCATTTATCTTAAAACCTTCCATAACTTATCAAACCTCCATTTTATATTTAAAGAGTTTTTACACGGTATTTAATTATAACTTATCAGGTGGGATGTAAACTTTAGGAATATCCTGAATTTATTTCCTACAATTTACAATCTAAGAATTTATCTCCTAAGAATTTATCTCCTACGATTCACAATCCAAGAATTTACCAATCCTACAAATTTCGAATCTCATGAATAAAATCTCATGAATAATATTTGAACTTTTAAGTTTAATCATGAACTTTTAAGTGCCACAATTTCCTGAACATTAACTAATTTCCATACTATTGATTTTTCTTCTTCTAAGATGGATTCCAATGGGTCATCAGGGGAGTGTCCCAGGGCAGCCAGTATATTGGGGGAGAGCTTATTCTTCTTGATCATTTCTATGAACATCTGCCTAACTTTCAGTTTTTCACTTGGTTTATCCACTTCATTTAGCTGACCTCTCAGTGTCACAAAACGATAGTTGGACATATCACTACTGTAATTTTCGATCTCCACTGCAACCTTAGGGTCAGTCTTGGCAAGTTCCATCTTTTTACCATACTTGGTACTGAGGAAGTAGATAAATTTCCCATTAAAAACATACAAAAATGGGGCAATATAGGGATAATCTCCCTTAAAGGCAATTCTGCTCATGTACTGGTCGGCGATAAACGCATCATATTCTTTTCTCTTCATTGCAGGGATTTTCAGAATGTCCAAAAAGCATCACCTCTATTTTATTGCCATAATTTTAACCGGTATTTAATGTATCATGTAATTTCATTTTAGTCTTAACAATGTTTTAGTCTTAACAATGGTATATTTATTTGCATAATGCTTTAAAACCTGAATTAATGGTTGTTATTCTTCATACGTGTGTTAATTTTATAGGCGTATCACTTTTTAATCTATATCTATGTTTTTGGTCTAAATCTTTCCATAATTTATTTTAGCACTCTTGTTCTCATCCATTCACAACCGGGAAACCTGCTTTTTTCCAGGCCGTCATACTGCCCAGAACAGTACTCAGCTTGGTGTAACCATTTTTCTTCAAATAACTGCAGGCAGTGGTGGATTTATAACCAGAATCACAGTAAACAACCACTGGATGGTCATGAGGCACTTCTTCAATCCTTTCAGGTAGGTCGCCCACGTAAATGTGGTGAGATCCTTTAATGAAATCCTTTCTGCGGTCATCTATTTTACGCACGTCCAGTAAGAAAAAATCCTCTTCTGAAGTTTCTTTTAACTCTCCTACCTTTCCTTCTAATCCTTCCAAATTTTCTTTTGATTTTTCCAGTTTTTGTTTCAACTGCTGCACACTCCACAGATTTATGGTCTCAATGTGCTCTGCGTGAAGGTACCAGCTGGGAAAACCACCCTCCAGGTAGCCGTAAATATTATCAAAACCCAGTCTGAAGAGGGCCTGACGGACTTCATCCAGACCCTGGTCTTGGTCATCAACCACAATGATAGGGTCCTCGTAGTTCAAAAACCAGCCTGCAAAGGCAGGAACCCCCTCTCTCCAGATGTTCAAACTACCGGGTATATGAGCTCCAGCAAAACTGGTTGGTTTGCGGACATCAAGAATAAACACCCCACTGTTTTTCATTTCTTTCAGAATTTTAGGAGGAATCGGTTTGAAATAAGGAATTTTACCAGTTATTGGGGGCCCATTCTGGTTGTAGAATTCCATCTTCTTAAAGTAGGGTGGGGTGTAAAGCTCTTCAGCTACCTTCATCTTGATGAATTCTTCATTACTGGTGCACTGTAGTTGCGTGTTGGTATTCCTCTCATAACCAATGGTGGTGTAGTCCTGCTCCCTTATATCCGCCCCGCACACTGAACCCGCCCCATGGGCAGGGCAGAGGATCACCTGATCACCCAGGGGCAGGATCCCATTAAAGATACTGTCGTATAGTAATCCTGCCATTTCATGACTTTTATCAGGTCCATAGAGATCAATACGTCCAGTTTCCCCTGCAAAGATCACGTCTCCTGTGAAAACCATTTGAGCATCTTCAGAGACACTCCGATCTCTTAAAACCAGAGAAATGCTTTCTGTGGTGTGTCCTGGTGTTTCCATAACCTCCAGTTCAACACTTCCCCACTGGAATTTGTCCCGGTCACTTACCGGAGTTCCGTAGACAAAATCCAGACTTTTACCATGGAATATCTCTGCTCCGGTGGCACAAGCCAGCTCTAATGAACCAATGACGTAGTCCTCATTACGATGGGTTTCAAAGATGTGGGTTATATCCAGTCCAGAGGATTCTGCCAGACGCAGATAAACATTCACATCCCGGCGAGGATCAACCACAACTGCCCGACCACTGACTCCAATAAAATAAGAATGATGGGCTATTCCCTTTGATTTAATCAGTTTAACCATCAATATAGTTTCCCCCACAATTCTATTACAATTCCTATAACTATGAAATTACAGTGATGTTAATTATGAATCTTCTGAAATTAATAATGGCTTTGTAGAAACCCTTATTTTTTTTATTTGAAATTGAGGTTTTTTGTAGATTTTTTTGTAATAAAAAAAATTTGTTAGTTTTAGGTTTTGTTTTTCCTGTTTTCACTTGAAATTATAGCTACATATTTTTAAAACAGGTTGCTAAAGTATTTATAATGAGAAAGGGGAATAATATTATTATGATTAGCGAAATCTATTATTCCCCTGTTTATAGTGGAGTTTCAAAGCAATTAAATCTTTTGGATTTTAATTTTAAAAATTCTAAAATTCAATGTTTAAAAAGTGTTTTAAACAAGAATAGTGAATTAAAAGAAAATAAACTGGTGAAATTCATCGAAAGAACGTATTATTATGTTAAAATAGCGATAAATAAGTATTCTAATGCTTTTTCAAATCATTTATATTCACAACATGCTTTATTCACGATATTGGCAATGAAAATTTACACAAAATCAACATATCGTGAAATAATTGATTTTATTGATGTTTCAGACGTAATTAAGAGATATTTGAGAATAAAAAAGGTTCCACACTTTACAACGATCCAAAAATTTTTTAAAAGACTACCTTCAAAACAAATTAGAGAAATTAACCATTTAATATTATCATTAAACGATATTAAAGCAGATATAATAGCATTAGACGGCTCTGGTTTTACGAATGATTATGCAGACAAGTATTATGCAAAAATACGGCAAAAAGAAAGAAAAAGCTACATAAAAAACCATTTAACAATAGACGTAAAAACACGCCTTATTTTATATTATCAAACATCACGTGGACCAAAATACGACACACAATTTGCAAAACCCGCATTAAGACAAATCAAAAAGTATAAACCAGATTACATAGTAGCAGACAAAGCATATGACACAGAACCAATAAGAAAATGCATAAATGAAGAACTCAAAGCATTTGACCAAATACCACTCAAAAACAGAGCAAAAAAAGGACAATACAGACTAAAAAGCCCAACAATATTCCGAAACAAAATATACGCAAAAAGAAACAATATAGAAAGCATATTTTCAACAATAAAAAGAAAATTCAACGGCACAAACCATAGCAGAAGCACAAAACTATCAAACAAAGAAACCAAACTCAAAAACACAATATACAACATCTACAGAACAACACAAATCAACTAAAAAAAGGGTTTCTACAAAACCTTAATAATTATAAACAAAAAGATAAAAGTAAAATTTTTATGTTAAAAGTTGTAAAAACACTTTGATGATAGATAAATGGAGAAATATCGAGCCTCAAAAAGCTTTTCTTTTCCTGGGAATAATTTTTGGAGTGTTTTTTTTATTACTGGTTCCTCCGTTTCAGATTAATGATGAACCAGCCCATTATTATAAGGCCTATGTGGTTAGTCAGGGGCAGCTAATACCTGAAAAAACTGGGGGTGTAGCAGGCTTTTATGTGCCGGAAAGTTTAGACAAAACAGTTGCAACCTATTATCCAATGGTAAACAAGTATGAGGTTAAACAGAACAGTTCATCCTATGCTTCAACCTTAAATCTACCGCTTAACCCGAATAACAGGGTTTACGTTGAAAAAGAGATGTACACCCTGGTTTACCCTCCTCTTCCTTATCTTGCTTCTGGACTGGTCATGGCTTTGGCCAGTCTTTTGGGTACATCTCCCCTTATTTTAATGTACTTTGGAAGAATCATTAATTTACTGGTCTGGCTTTTAATGGTTTATTTGGCTATAAAAATAACTCCTGTGCATAAATGGGTTTTTCTATTACTGGCCCTGATGCCCATGACTTTATTTGAGGCTGCTTCTTTATCAGCGGATAGCTTTAACCTGGGACTTTCCTTTTTAACCATTGCCTTTTTCTTTAAATTAGCCTTTGAAGAGAAGAAAAAAAGGGTGGAAAAGAGAGATTTATTGTTCCTACTGGCATTACTTGCAATGTTATCATTATCCAAGGTGGGCTATGCCCTTCTTCTGATTCTGTTCTTCTTAATACCTTCCTACAAATTTGAAAATAAAAAAAGAATGATTTCGCAGTTTTTTTTAGTTTTAACTCTACCAGTGGTTTTCATTGCCGGAATTTGGAATTATCTGTTTAAAGATCTCTATATCTCCATGCCTCCGGCATGGGCAGCTGCATCAATACCAGGTCAGATAGCATTCATAAGTTCCAATCCACTGAATTTTCTGCAGATAATAACTCATACCTTAATAGAAAAACAAGGATTTTCAGTGTCTTTTGTGGGCATTTTTGGTTGGAACGAGCTTTCATTACCAAACATAGTTGTTATTCTGTATTTAGTAGTAATTGTTGTGGTGGCGGTGGTGGATAATAAATCTATGATAACAATAAATCCAAAACAGAAATTAGTGGCTTTTATCACCTTTTTTGCAATGTTTTTCCTGGTTATACTCTATGAATATGTTACTTTTACTCCAGTGGGCCTTGATATGGTATATGGAGTTCAAGGAAGATACTTTATTCCCGTAGCGCCCCTATTATTCTTACTATTTTACCCCAACCGGGATCAAATTAATCTCCAGGGTCATAAAATTAATTTCAAGTTAAGGGAGAAATTTCCTATCATGATTGTCCTGTTTTCAATCGTCATATTGTGCATAAGTCTCTTCATGATCTTTAAAAGATATTATGTAGTTTAAGTTAGTAATAGTTGAATAGATTTCCACCTATTTTTACTTAATCTTATGGTCCTACCAAAACCAGGCCTAGGAGAACCATTGCAGTTCCATTAATAACTGCTATAAGTCCCTTTGGGTCAAAACCCTCATCAAGCAGGTGTGAAGGGCCGAATATGGGAGAATCAACCCATCCTACTATATTATTGTCCATATCCAGTGAACCTGCAGGTACTCCTGGAATTCGGATGCTGGAAAAATCAGGGATTCCATAAATAAAGAATCCAAATCCACCATTTACCTGTACCTTTAATTTATTGTATTTAGATGGTTCCAATAAGATAGATGCATGTTACTTATAGCCTAAAATTGACCCACTGAGAAATCGAACTCTCTCCAAGCCATTATATCAATTGCATCGTTAGTTTCTTGATTTACCACATCCACACTTAAAAGGGCTTCTTTGACACCTGCAAAAGTGCTTTTTGGAAGTTTAACAATAAGAATATCCTCGTTTTCATTAACAATGGGTGGTGTAGTAGGTATAATGCTGTTACTGGCTTTTGATTCGTATTGAGCAGCACCATCTTTAACTGTAATGTCCATTCTTTTAACTTCCTGGCCATTTGACCATCTTAGGTGGAAGTTGTGGATTACATTGTCAGGAATGTCGGTGGCAGTTTCTATCACCATGTAAACATACTGATCATCATATGTTATGCCTGCTGAGGTCAAATCTTCCATTGATTTGAAAGGTAAGGTCCTATAATCAACACGCTCATCTTTATACGATGCACCGGGCATGATTCCATTTGATAAATTTCCTTCATCCTTGGATACGGTTATATCTGGATAAATAGCCAATAAATCATTAACTCGGACGAATGATTGCAAATAATCCCTGGTTAAGTGTGTCTGACTTTTATGTGAATTAACAGCATCTCTTTTTTTGTTCTCTTCAGATTCATTTATACTGAAATAGGTCCAGTTGGCATCCAAATCTAAAAGTTCCCTTGGGGGATGTAACTTTTCATTTGGTAAATAATATTCTGGTTTGGGCCAATGATGACCTTTATGGACCAGATAAGTATACTGTGCACCGGTATAATTGGTTTCCATAATGGCATACTGCGCAAAGAAACTGACTGCCCAGTGATCAGGATGATCATCTCCATCATCTGGATAAAATATGCTTGTTGGGTTGAAGTCGTTTATTATGCTTTCCATGTTTTGTGCGATATTGGCCCCGGAATAAGTGGCATTTTTTTCATAGACAAAAGAGTAGGGAACGTGGTCGTACTTATTATAATCATTGTCACTTTTGTAAGGGTTACTGTAATCCCAGTGATCGTTTAATATTGCTCTGAGACCTCCATCAGGGTAACCAAGGAATATAACATCATTCTCATTTAAACCCAAATTTTTAAGGGCTTTCAAAGTTTCATTATGCCTAAGTTCGGGTAGTGAAACTTTTTCAGTAAGATTGGTACTGGCTCTAAATTGATTGAAAATAGTGTGTGTGTGAGATCGGCTACCATCTGTTACCATAACCACTTTGACTGTGGCATTCTTTTCTACAGCTCTGGCAATGAGTCCTCCTGTACCAAGACTCTCATCATCAGGGTGTGGAGCAAAAATTAGGATGCGATCGGAACTTTTAACATCTGGTGCAGGTTGAAATTTGGTATTCCATTCTTCCTCTTCAAAATATTGAAATACGAGATAAATAGCAGAAATAAGTAAAACAACAAAAATTAAGAGGTAAAGAATCCCTTTTTTGGCATTTTTTATGTTGAATGGTTTATTCACACATCATTCCTCCATGTTAAAGGAGTAGATTAGTTTTATTATTATTATTATTATTATTATGCTCATGATTTTTTCATGTTTATTGATTATTCATTACCCTTTCTTTATTTATCCCCTATTTGGTTCATTTAAAAAAACCTTTTCTAATGTGATTCTATAGAATTAAGAGTTTTAGGCTATAAATAAACTTTTAAGGGTTTATATTAGGAAAATACACATATTAAACGTTTATTCTCTTTTTTTAAGATTTCATGAACCTTAATTATATTAATTCAGAAATCCATAGGCTCGCTAAATGAGCTTCACTTCAATATTATTAAATCTTATAAAAACACAGTTCTATACAGGTAGGTTAATTTTTATTTTACTGGAGGAATCTTTCTGGAGGAAGAGCATGGAATACATTATCGAAACCCATGATATATCCAAAAAATATGATGATTTCACCGCAGTTAACGGGGTGAATCTTAAAGTGCCTAAAAATAGTGTTTACGGAGTTTTAGGACCTAACGGTGCGGGTAAAACCACGTTAATATCTATGTTGTGCACCATCCTGCACCCCACCGGTGGAACAGCCACAGTTAATGGTTACGATGTTACCAAAAACCCTAAAGAGGTCCGGGAATCCATTGGTATTGTTTTCCAGTCCCGGGCACTGGATGACATCCTCACGGGCCGTGAACACCTGGAAATGCATGCTTCACTCTACGGAGTTCCCAAGGATGTAAGGGAAAACCGTATAGAAGAAATTCTGGACCTGATAGCCCTGGGTCCCAAGGCCGATGAATTCGTTAAAACCTATTCCGGGGGTATGAAACGCCGATTAGAAATAGGTAGGGGTCTGATACACCGTCCCAAGGTTCTTTTCCTGGATGAACCTACCCTGGGATTGGACCCACAGACCAGGGAGAGTATATGGGAATATATTCAGGAACTGAATCAGAACCAGGATGTTTCGGTGCTGATGACCACTCACTACATGGAAGAAGCTGATAAACTGTGTGATGAGATCGCCATAATCAACCAGGGTCAGATCATAACTGCAGATTCCCCTAAAAACTTAAAAAGGGAGTTAAAGGCAGATACCATCACCATGCAGGTGGATAAACTGGAAGAATTCACTGAAAAGGTGGAAAAACTGGATTTTGTTAAGGAGACCTATGTAATGGACTCTGAGATCAAACTAATGGTGGAACGTGGTGAGAACCTGGTGGCAGAGCTGGTGAACTTTGCCAATGAAAATAACATTTTCGTCTATTCCATAGAACTGGAACACCCCAACCTGGAGGATGTGTTCCTTAAATACACTGGTAGAACCATTCAGGGGGAGGGATAATCATGGCAGAACTAGAGGGAATTTACACCATCTGGCTCAGGGAAAACAAAAGATTCCTCCGTTACCGGTCACGTATACTAACTTCAGTGGTAACACCACTTCTATGGCTTCTAATATTTGGAACTGGACTGGGTTCAGCCATAAGATTCGGTAACATGGCTGGAGGATACCAGGCATTCATATTCCCTGGAATCATTGCCCAGACCATCCTTTTCACTTCGGTATTTTCAGGACTTTCCGTGATACAGGACAGGCAGTTCGGATTCTTAAAGGAGATTCTGGTGGCCCCCATATCCCGACCTTCAATTGTCCTGGGGAAAGCCATTGGAATCAGCACTACCGCCCTTATCCAGGGAATAATATTGCTGTTCCTATCATTTGTGGTCAGTGTACCTATGACCATTCCCATTCTCCTGGAATCCATAGGGGTTATAATCCTCATTGCATTAGGTCTATCAGGCATGGGACTTTTGATAGCATCTTTCACCGATAGTATGGAAGGGTTCAACCTTATCATGAGCTTTATTGTAATGCCCATATTTTTATTAAGTGGCGCATTGTTCCCTATAACTGGACTTCCCAGCTGGTTACAGGTAGCAGTCTATATTAACCCCTTAACTTATGGGGTGGATGCCCTGAGGAGTATAATTCTGCATGAATCAGTACTTCCACTGTACGTAAGTGTTATTGTGGTGGCTATTTTCGCAGTGCTGATGATCCTGATATCTGCCTTGATATTCAGCAAAAAAGAGCAGAGTTTGATGTAGGTTTGGAAAAGATTTCTCTCCAATTGGAATTTAGTTGATTAGAGAATTGGGGATAATATTATTATAAGTATTATATTTTTTTTAATATCTATTAGTTGTTAATAGGGAGATCATTATGGTGTTGTGAACCCGAAATTCCTTGTTTTCATAGGATAAGGGTCTTGATTCAGCTTATTCGGAAGTAATGAAACTACATATGTTTTAGGGGATGCGATTGGATTTTAGATAGTACAAACCAACCTTTATATATGATATTACCTTATTAATGATTAGTTTTATTAGAGATTATTTTAATGAATATGGTTGGATATTTTTAAATTACAAAACATAGAAACGGGGAAATGACATGCTAAGTAGGGGCGAAATAGTTGTTAAAAACATTCAAGAGAGTGGCAATAATATTATAACAATTTTAATGATGTTTAGTTTGGTAATTATATTCTTATTGAGTATTGGTCTTGTATCAGCAGCAGACTCTTCTATTATTTATGTGAATGATTCGGGGGGAAACGATTCCTGGGATGGGCAGTATGCCACATGGCAGGATGGAACTTTATATGGTCCTAAAAAATCAATCAAAAATGCAACGGGAACTGTAACTGATGGTGGTACAGTAAACATCGCTAATGGAATATATGGTGGAACAGGGAACACTAACGTAACTATTGACAAGAATATGGCTATTATAGGACAAAGCCAGGAAAATACAATAATAGATGGGACTAATACTGCTAGTGTATTCTCGATTCAACCGGGTATAAATGTTACAATCCTGAATTTAACATTTGTAAATGGGAATGCAACTGAAAAAGTAACACTTGAAGACCAAAACGTTACGTCTGGTGGTGCAATCTTCAATGCTGGAAATTTAACAGTTTTTAGCTGCACGTTTATAAGTAACACTGCCAGTTGGGGTGGTGCTATTGGGAATATTGGTACTATGGCCCTAATTGACAGCAATTTCATAGGTAACAATGCACATACATTTATTGTTGCCAGTGCAGCGAATCAATTTAGGGGTAGTGCTTATGGTGGGGCTATTTACAATTATTATGATAGTATTGCAGTTATTAGTGGCTGTAACTTCACCAATAACTATGCACTAAATGGTAATGATATTCGTACTGGTTTTTCAGATGGTGGGGCTATTTACAATTGCGGTGCCGTGAACAATGATCATTATGCTATTCTGGCTATTTTTGGTAGTAACTTCATTAACAACACTGCTACCGGTGAGGGTGGAGCTATTTTCAATTGGGATATTATAGCTGTAAATAGTAGCACTTTTGCAGGAAACCATGCCCAATGGGGCGGTGCTATTTCCAGTTATTTCAGTGCTGATGTTTCTAACTGTACTTTTACAGATAATACCGCGACTGGTCCGGAGTATGGGTATGGTGGGGCTATAGAAAATACTGGCAATCTAAATGTTGACGATAGTGTTTTCTTAAATAACACTGCTACTACAAATGGTGGTGCTATCAATAATGGGGGTGCCTGTAATATTAACGGCAGTAGTTTTGTAAACAACACTGCAACTGGAACCGGTCTTTATGAGGGTGGTGGAGCTATCCATCATCTTAGTGTTAATCTTCCTTTGATAATTCGTTTCACCAGTTTTTTCGGAAATAATGCGTTAAAAGGTTACAATATTCATTGCCTTGGTGAAGGCACTATACTTGATGCAAATTATAATTGGTGGGGTACAAATAATGGTCCTAATGGCATAATCAGTAGTTATGGTCCACTCAATAGCTGGCCAACGACCTGGTTGGTAATAAATATCATAGCTTCTCCAAGTCTAATTGATGCCAGTACTACATCTACGATCATAACAGATTTGACTCATGATAATCGGGGAACTTACCATAACCCAACTGAAGGACATGTCCTTGATGGAATCCCAGTGAATTTTGCCACAACCTTCGGCACTATAACAAGTCAGGTAGGCACTGTTAATGGGGCTGCAAATGCTACTTTGAGTAGTGTTAATGCTGGTCTTGCTGATGTTTCTGCAACAGTTGACAGTCAAACAGTTCATACATCAGTTAGCATTGACTTTAGCATCTCTCAGATTGTTGATGCGGCTCAGCGTATAAATAAATTCATAGAAACCAACCAAAAGCTTCCTACTTATGTAACTATTGGTGGTGTTTCTGTTAACATGGCACGATTTCTGCATTTAGCTGTACAGGCTACTTATCAAATAAACACTAAGAATAACACACCTATTGCACTCCAAAACGATAATCTTCCGGGTTATCTGGAAGAGCAATTGAATTCTGGTTCTTTAAGTCTAACAGATTATTTGGATTTTGCTCGGCGTATTAGTGGTTACATGGATGATAACCATCAGGCTCCGCCTTATGGTTTTATTGGGTTGGGTAAAATTGGATATCAATCACAAGTATATCTTTACACACGAATTTTAAGCATCTACAATACCACCGGAAGTTTACCTTCTTTGGTGACGGTAAAACCTTTCAATCCCTCGAATATTCCGATATTGTACACGCCTCCGGTGACTTTTACGCCTGTACAGATTGTTGTTGCTGCTGTAGAACTGCAGAATACTATTGAATCTACTAAATCTATACCGAATACGGTTACTGTTAATGGAATCACTGTTTATACTGCTCAGTTCCTGCATTTGGCTACTCAAGCAATCACACAATTAAAAAACAATAATAATGATTCTATTGTGTTACAAAATGATGAGAAGCCGGGTTTCAGTGAAGAATCACTCAAAATTGGTACTATGACTCAGTCTGACTATTTGGATTTTGCTCAGCGTATTAATGGTTATATGAATGACAACCGTCAGGCTCCGCCTTATGGTTATGTTGGGTTGGGGAAGGTTGGATATCAATCTCAGGTCTATCTGTTTACTCGTATATTGGGTATTTACAATAGTACTGGAAGTTTACCTTCTTTGGTGACGGTAAAACCTTTCAATCCCTCGAATATTCCGATATTGTACACGCCTCCGGTGACTTTTACGCCTGTACAGATTGTTGTTGCTGCTGTAGAACTGCAGAATACTATTGAATCTACTAAATCTATACCGAATACGGTTACTGTTAATGGAATCACTGTTTACACTGCTCAGTTCCTGCATTTGGCTACTCAAGCAATCACACAATTAAAAAACAATAATAATGATTCTATTGTGTTACAAAATGATGAGAAGCCGGGTTTCAGTGAAGAATCACTCAAAATTGGTACTATGACTCAGTCTGACTATTTGGATTTTGCTCAGCGTATTAATGGTTATATGAATGACAACCGTCAGGCTCCGCCTTATGGTTATGTTGGGTTGGGGAAGGTTGGATATCAATCTCAGGTCTATCTGTTTACTCGTATATTGGGTATTTACAATAGTACTGGAAGTTTACCTGCATATGTAACCATGAAACCATGGAGTACTAACAACATACCCATAATTTATACGCCTCCGGTGACTTTTACGCCTATACAGATTGTTGCTGCTGCTGTAGAACTGCAGAATACTATTGAATCTACTAAATCTATACCGAATACGGTTACTGTTAATGGAATCACTGTTTATACTGCTCAGTTCCTGCATTTGGCTACTCAAGCAATCACACAATTAAAAAACAATAATAATGATTCTATTGTGTTACAAAATGATGAGAAGCCGGGTTTCAGTGAAGAATCACTTCGTACTGGGACCATGACCCTGGCTGATTATGTGGATTTTGCACAGCGTATCACTAGTCATATGGATAATAATCATCAGGCACCACCTTATGGTTTTATTGGGTTGGGGAAGGTTGGATATCAATCACAAGTCTATCTATTTACACGAGTTCTAACTATCTACAACAGTACTGGAAGTTTACCTGCATATGTAACCATGAAACCATGGAGTGCCAGCAACATACCCATAGTATACACACCACCGGCCTCATTCACCTCGGATCAGATTGTCAATGCTTCTGCCGAGCTAAAAAATACAATAGAAACAACTAAAACACTACCCGGCACAGTAGTTGTGGGTGGAATCACAGTTTCCACGGCACAGTTTTTGCATTTAGCAGTGCAGGCTATATCTCAGTTGAATGGTGATAGTAGCAGTAGTCCGATTCAGTTGCAGGATGATAGCGCTCCAAGTTACAGTGAAGAATCATTAAGTTCAGGTAGTTTAAGTCAGGCAAGTTATGTGGACTTTGCGCAGCGTATTAATGGTTATATGAACGATAATCATCAGGCACCACCGTATGGCTGGATGGGTCTCGGCAAAATCAGTTATAAGTCGCAGATTTATCTTTTTGCACGTATTTTGAGCGATTACAAGTCTTCTGGTTCGTTAATATATTCGATCACGGTTAAATCTTGGTCTGCTCAGAACATCCCCATAGTAGAACCTCCTTAAAGCTGTTCCTAAAAAAAGGTGAGATTATAAGTTAAGCAATGTGCCTTAAAGAAGTTAAATATTAACTTATTAATATCACCTACAAATTCTTTTAAAAAAAGAACCCTATTCCTGGTTAAATTAACATAATTTTTTTTGAGATCAAAAGAAAATGAACATAAATTTAGATAAAGATTTTTTAATTAAAAAAATTCAATTTTATTTAATCTAATTGAACTTCGTAAAATCTATATATTACGAAGTAAAATTTATCTGGAAATTGTAGTGATGATTTTTCACAATCAAATTTTATTTATATTAGCAAAACACACTATAATTTCCTTGCATATTAAATTATCATGGGAGTATTATCGGTATTTTATGAATCTGGAGTTATTTTCCAAAAAACAATTAATATGGCCGAAGTAATAGTGTTTATGAAAAATATAATGGAAATGATCCGGAATAAGGAATTAAAACGGATTATTGATGCAGTGATAATTGGATTAACTCTCCTGGATGTTATCCTGTTAACTGGTATAATCTTTGTACAGGTGAACTCGGGAACATACCAGATCATAGTCCTCTTTGACTTAATTGTGGTGTGTATTCTAGCCACTCAGTTCGTTCACCGATTGTACCATTCTGAGGACCGGATCAAATACCTCAAGAATAACTGGTTTGACCTACTGGGTATGGTACCTGAGATTCTTCTGGCAGGTTATTCAGGTATATTCAGATATTTCCGGTTAATCAAAATATTATCACTTTTACGAAAGAATATTGTAAGCCTCTTTGATTACATTGAACGGGCAAACCTGGAGTATGGTGTTATAACCCTGATATTCGTCATAATCTCAGGTGCAATACTGTTCTACTTTTTTGAATTCGGAGTAAACCCCGATGTAAACAGCATAGATGATGCCCTCTGGTACATACTGATAACCATTACTACAGTGGGTTATGGTGATATTTATCCACATACTGTAGGTGGAAGATTCGCAACTTTAATTATAATTGTTGCGGGATTGTCCTTTGTCAGTTACGCTGCTTTTAAGATAACCGGATTGTTCTTTGAGCAAAATGAAGACAAGGAAAATGTAATGGAAGAAAAACTGGAATCACTGGATAAAAAGATAGACAGACTTCAAGAAGACCTGGATGAACTCAAAAAAATCTTTGAAATCAACAACAAATAGTTTATTGTACCAGGGTACTGTAAAACTTTTTAATAATAAATAAGTGTATCTATAAATTATCTTACATAATAATCTCTGAAATTAAGCTTTTAAAACTGATTGGTCTTTTATTCATCCGAACAGTTCGTATATGTCCTGAATGACCATTAGATATATAAGGGTGCAGGATCAATAATGGTTCTGTTAACAGGAGATCTTTTTTATGGCTCGGTTTTATAGCATACGTGATTTTCTCGATGATGAGAGTGTTGAAAGATTTATTAATGAGCTTATCGAAGAAAACATGGAATATTTAAGGACTAAATACAGGCAGTTAGTACAGACTGCAAACGAAACCAGAAATAGAATTTAAAACCGGATTTAAATTGAATTACTAATTTTTAGATTTTATTTAGAATTTTATTATATTTAGATTCATTAGACATTCTATTTAAGTTAAATTAGGGATTGGGGATTTTTTAGGGATTGGTTTCATTTTTTATTTTTAACTCTTCTACTACTTGAAAAATATAAAATAAAATAAATAGGGATGGAAGAGAATTTTCCCACTTTAATTCTTACTCTAACCAATTTAAACTCTATTCTTTTCCCTGATTATTGTTGTGGCTTGCTTTCATCCTCAGCCATGGCCAGGAGTATGGTATCAGACATGTGGACATCGTAGTAATTGAAATTACGCATGAAGTCCTTCAGGTACTGACTTCCATTATCCGTTAGGATGAAATATTCTTCTTCCATGGCCAGGAGTTCCAGCTCCTTCAGGGGGCCAGTCATTTTTTCCCAGTCTCCTTCAAAGTCATGGACCTCAGAACAGGTTGCATCAAGCTCTGAAAGTACGGGAATGTAATTTTTGGGGTTGAAGGCCTGTTCTAATGATGCAATGATCTCTTTCTGGGTTTTACGATCACCAGTCCACAGAATGTAGAGTATCCAGTTCTGGAATGCTCTGATCTTGTTATCCTCCCAGCACTCCTCCATGGGAAGTTTGTACTGGGAATAATCTTCTTCTTCTCCTTTACGGGCCGAAATAGCTTCTCTAAGTAAATCGGTAGCGTCTTTGAAGATTCCAATGGAAATGAATAATGCTATGAGTGAATCTACAAAGAAAATTCCCTGTAATGTGAAAACTGCCCCAGCAATAACGGAAAAACCTATGAATATATGGTTTTTAGAATCCACTGACTGGGAAATAAGAGTTAGATTGGAATTCACCTTTCCCACATAGCGCTGGTAATAGAATAGGAAGACTGCTGCAAGGATGGCTATTCCCTCTACTGCTATAGCCAGATATGGCATACCCATAGGGGTCAGTGTCCCATAAAATGCACTTATAAGGTGGGTAACAGAATCATAACCAATGCTGAGGGAGGCAAAGAATAGTCCGAATATCACCAGGAGAGTTGAGAGAGTTTCCCGGTGGTACTTGATTCCCAGCCACACCATGAATGCAGAAATTGTGTCCATGGTGGCATCGGTACCATCGGCGGTCAGTCCCACACTTCCACTCACCAGCCCAGATCCTAATTTCATTACAGCCAAAAAGCCGTCTAATACTGTAGTATTTTTGGCTGCTGCATCTACTTTAAAGAAATCCTTCCGCACTAAAGATGCCTTCTTTTCCATATTGTGAACAAACTTTTGGGCTTCTTTCTCCCCCTCAGGGGTCAGGGAATAAAGATCATCTTCCAGCTTTACCCATCCATCATCAATAAGTTTTTTACATTCATCTTCAGTTTTACCCACTTTTTTACTCTTTCTTTCATCCTCTAACTCGGATCGCATATGAGATAAGGTGAAAAACAGTCTTTCCATTAGTGGTTCGCCTTTTTCAGGCACCTGCTGGTACCAGATGAGGGATAAAAATAGAATAGTCTTGTCATCTAGTTCCTCCAATGAAAGTGGACCTTCCTTAAGTAGTGCCATCATCAGGAACCGGTCATATCCCAGGATGTTTTTATCATTTTTCATAAATTCCCTCAATTTTTTCATTTAAATTATTCTATTCAATTATCTTCCTTAATTATAATGTATAACTCTGCTATAAACTTAATTGTCTTAGTATCTTCAGAAAATGTGGCGGATAAGTCTTTAACTCAATTTCAAAGAGGCTTATGTTATGTTATTAATTGATAAAGTAATCTATTTTAAGGGTGTTTTTTCAAATTTATGAATTTAAATTTTTTATATCCTTTTTTGAGGAAGATTATGGATAAATACAGGATTTTGGCATTTTTTTTTAATGCAATAATATTGGTTATCATATTAACGAAATTGGGGGTGTTGTGCTCTCATCATCAACTATAAAAGACCGTCTTACCAATAGGGATATAGATAAAGGAGTGTTTTTTTACATGGTGAAGCTAGTCAAATCTGCGGTCAAGTGCTATAAGAAAAAGACCAAAAAAACAGTGGGAGGTCAGAGGAAGACCTATGAATATAATCAGTATCTGGTGCCCCTGAAACGATCGGACAACTTGGATTGCAGCATGGAAGTGTTCATAATACCCCAAGATGATCTGGCAGATTTGGTGGATGAAAATGGTGAACTAAAGGATCTTTCCGGTAAAAAAGATGAATACGAAATTAAGCTCGACCAGTATCAAGCTGATTTTGCCGATCTGGAGTGGAAACACAGTAAACTGTCCAAAAGCTATAAAGAATTATTCAGCAAACATAATAAAACCCGTAAAAGTCAGGAAAAAATGGAAGAGCGGATCAAAACCCTGGAAAGTGATAGGGAGAAACTGATCAATGCCTTGAAAAAAGAAAGAGAGATCACTAAGAGTCTCAAAATGAAACAACAGGCACAGGATAAAACATCTCCCGACGCGAAAAACTCCTTTGAATCGGATAAAATTAAAGTAAATAACGAAAATATTAAAAATAAGGACGTTGATGAGGATAAAGATATATGGACTGTTCTCAAAAGCCGCCTTACCAAGAAAGAGGAAGAAAAGGAAGAGTAAAACCTTTGATTACTTTTCAGATACTCTACCCTTAAACTTATTATTTATTGGTTATTAATAATCCATTAAATAAGTAATTAATAGTTGTTAAATAAGTCGTTAATAATTCATTAATAAACTATTAACGGCTATTAAGTTTTTTTAACAACCATTAAAGGTTCATTAATTTTTGCAAGTTCTTCGTTAAATTTTAAAAAAAGTCCATTTAAACAAGTTCTGGTGTTTTAATGCCTAAAACCAAATCCAAACCCCATCCGGAAATATCACAGGTCATGATCATGGATGGGCAAAATAACTTCCCCATCAGCTGGCTGAATAAACAGGGATACTGTGAGTACAGCATATACCTGGAAAATGTTAAGGGTATTGAAGTAAAACCCACTTTAAACATGGTGGTAGGGACTCAGGAACACGCCAGGTTAGAGATGGAATTTAAAAAGGATGCAGAACCCGCCACGTTTGAAGAGATGCTGGAGACATCTAAAACTGCGGAACTTTTATCCCGGGAACTACCGGTAATATCGCCTCGTTATGGTATCAGAGGATTCATCGATGAGGTGTGGATGAATCCTGATGAGTTCATTATCATTGATGATAAACCCGGAAAGAGGGCCTTTTCATCATCGATTAACCAGGTTTACGGGTACTGCCTGGCTTTCCAGGATATGGTTAAGGAAAAACGAAGGATTGTCGCTGCTTTAAGAGAGAGAGGAACTGATAACATATTCTGGGCAGCGTACTTCGACGAAAAGTCAGAAAAAGATATAATTTCACTCATTAACAGGGTTCAGGATCTTTTACTGGGGAAAAAGGATTTTCTACCTACTAATAATCCTAGAAAATGCAGGAGCTGCCGTTTAAAGATAAAATGTGATAAAAAAGCCAGACCGGGGTCACGTTAACCCATTTGATCTGCTTTAAATAAATTGTAGATAACTTTAAATATCACCTCCGTCTAAAAGGAGAATGCTGCAACTGCGGCCTTTTTTAATGTTTAGTCCCGTGGGGTAGTGGTAATCCTGCTGGTCTTTGGAACCGGCGACGGCGGTTCGACTCCGCTCGGGACTATTTTTCTTCTAAATGATAATCACATCTTTTAAAGGGAGATTACATGGAAAACATTCTTTTAGTGGGTGTAAACACCCGTGCTGTAGCTTGTTCCCTTAAAAAGTTAGGATACACAGTTTACTCTGCTGATTATTTTGGAACCAGGGATCTAAGATCATGCGCTGATCAGGTAGAATCAGTATTAAATCAAAAACCACACATTTCCTGTGGTAAATTTACCCAATGCTTTAACCCTCAACTTATCCGTGAAATGGCCCTGAAAATGGTAAATGAAGTGGATGGTATTATCGCGTGCGCAGGATCATCCCCCTCCTGGTTTCCGTCTAAAAAGATAATTGGAAACCAAGATGTGGGTAGTGTTAAAGATAAGTTTTCCCTTTACCAGAAACTTAAAAAACATTTCCGTGTTCCAGAAACATATTTACCTACTGATATATACGAAGCTGCAGAAATTGCCAGTAATTCACCTGGAAAAAAGTTTATTTTAAAACCACGATCTGGCGCAGGTGGTTATGGTGTGAGATTTTTCAATAATCATGATCTAGATGGTCATGTTCTAGATGGTCATGATCTTAGGGGAATGGGTGTAACCGAAGAAACTAAATCTCATGACTGGATAATGCAGGAGTTCATTGATGGTGAAAATATCAGTGCATCAGTTCTATCTGCTAAAGATGAGGCCAGGACCATACTAACCAGTACCCAGATCATTGGTGATACCATGCTGGGTCAGAAGGAGCCCTTTGGCTACTGTGGGAACATAGTCCCCTACACTAATGATATGAAAATCTCTGAACTTGCCTCAAAAGTAGTGGCCCATCTATCCCTAATAGGGTCTAATGGTGTAGATTTCATCTTAAGAAATGGTGAACTATATGTGATTGAAGTGAACCCCCGCCTGCAGGGGACATTTGAATGTGCAGAACTATCACTGAATATGAACATGGCCCAAGCCCACTTGGAAGCATGCCATGGCCACCTGACGGAAGTTCCACCTCCCAGTAAATTTGCAGTTAAGATGGTGGTCCATGCACTGGAAAGATCACAGGTGGGTGATTTGAACTTCACTGGAGTTTGTGACCTACCTTATCCTGGAGTTATAATTGAAAAAGGAGAACCCATGGTCACAGTTTTAAGTTCAGGTAAAGTAATGGAAGATACGATATATTCAACCCGAAGAACTGTTCAGAAGGTTTACAGTGCTGTCGACTCTTCTTCATAAAATTTAATTGATTTTATTATTATAATTTTTACTGGACTTTATTTTTAATTAGTATTTTATCCGAATGCCACAGATAGAATGAAGATAATAGTTCCAATTACAATCAGTACCGTAACCAGGATCTGGGCACCGAAGATTAACATGGATACCTTGGCCATCTTATCCGGGTCTTTCTTTATCTCTTCCACATCAAAATCATATAAAAAGTCGTAATAAAATGATTTTATTATTTTCCATATATTTTTAGGGCCCATAATTGAATTCATCCTTTAATTATTTTTATTTTTATTAAGTAATCTTGTTATTGGTTAAGTAATTTTGTTAAGTAAAATTTTAAGACATGCTTCATAACACTAGTTAAATAGTGATGTTTGATTAAAAAGTCGGATATGTAATTTATTTTATTAGAACTATTATTTTATCAGAAATATGTACTGTGAAGTGGTGGGTAACTCTCGTCTAACTACCTTTACATCACCACGGTAAATATAAATTTCTTCACCACAGTCATCTTTATTTAGAATCTGGCACACCAATTGGCATTCCAATTTTCCCTTGATACGGGAGCCGCTCATCTCAGAACTTATCTCAATATACAGGGGTAGCTTTAACTGTGCCCAGGATGTTTTCGGAATGAGTGATGCAATTTTATCCAATTCCTTTTTCTTGAAACGATGACGTGATCCATCTGTCCCCAGTACATGGGGTCGATCTTCCTCTAAAAGCTCTTTTAAGGTTTTCATACGACTGGGAATATGCCGATTTAAAACCATGATCTGCTTTTTTAAGAGCCTATCTTTTTGATTTTGATCTCCCCTTCTCATTGTAGAACCATCCTAAATTGGAATAGGATCATAGTTAAGAATATATCTGGGGGGACTATATTATTTAATAGAATTGTTTGTAGATATGAGAATTGCTCTCGAGAATTTTGGTTGTTATGTTTTAAAAATTCATGAAACTTTTGTGGACGGGGATACAGTGGATATTGATATTGAACAGTGCCGAGAAAATGATAAGATCAAAGATGTTATCAGTAAAAGTGGACTTCCTGTTAAATATATTAAACTCTTGCTTCGTTTATCTGATACCATCTACATAAATGGCATAAACTACAATGTGATGGTGGAGGGTAAACATGTTCTAATCCTTCTTATTTCATCAAAACCAGATAATAAAACCGGAGTCTTCAACACTTACTCCCTTACCAATGTACTTTACAAGCTAAGGGAAATGGAAAAGGAACACGATGACATGAAAACTCAATGTGAAATTGAAGGTGATCTTTTTAAGATACTGGTGGATGTAAACCTTTAAATTTAGGATACAGACTTGAATTTTGGATTACATGGACTTAAACTTTATTTGGGATATGATAGAGTTCGACAACCATTAATGTAGATTTACTGAATGTAAATTCCAGTGTTAATTGTTAAGAAAAAACTATTTTATAGGTACACTTAGATGAGAATAAAAGATTACCACATCGCTATTGATGAAATTTCCACTATTGACTTGGAAGCTGATTCTATTGCTGATTCCAGGCGAATTTTAGCAGAACTCAATGAAAGAGAGATGATCTTGAATGAGCTTAAAAGAAGCATACGGAAGGACATCAAAAGTATGGAACTTGATTTTTTAGAAAGAAAACATAAAATCAATGATGATTACGCTGATGGCCGATCACCGGGTATTGTTTCGAAGGTTAGGAGAAAATCCAAGATTAAAGAACTGAAAAAACTCGAAAAACAACGTAATGAATCCCTTGAATCATACTATGATGTTAAATACATATTAGATGATCTTCTCATCCAGATTCAAGATGCTAAAGAACCTCTTAATAAATACATTAAAAATAGGTTGTTTGGAGTTTAATGGTTTTTTATTAGCTTAAATGTTTTAAGATATTTTTTTAAGGTTTTTTTATGTTTAAATTTTATTTTTTTTTGAAATATTTTTGATTATAAGGATTTAATTAATAAAATCAAACTTAAACCATGTTCCCAATTTTTCATTGGTTGGAATGATTAAGATGGTTTAAATTACTAAAACAAGTTTGAATGATAAGATTAGTTTAAATGACAAAAAAACAATCTTGAATGTTTAAGACCGGTTTAAATGACTAAAAACAATTTTAAAAAAAAAATAAGAGATATTTTATCAGGTATACTTACTTGTTAAGAACTTCCACTTTAGAAGTTTAATTCCACAGGTAAGAGTATTAAAATACCTAATAAATCATCTTTTTCTACTTTGTAGTCCAGTGCAGCTGCGAAAAGTGCATGGTCTGCTGTTCGTTCCATGCTTATGGGGAGGTAGGTTTCTTCCCCAACTGCCATGGTATGTCCGTACTTGTTGGTACCGTAGGCGCTGATGAAACAGATGTGGTTAGCGTTGATGTCGATCTTTTTGATCTGGACTGGTTTGGTTTCCCCTGCCTTGAACTCCTTCTCTTCAGAGGCAATTATTGCCCTGACTTTTCCGGAGATATTCCCCATCTCGAAATCAATAGCAGGTTTGGCATGTTTTTTTTGCTCTTTTTTA
Source organism: uncultured Methanobacterium sp. (assembly GCF_963666025.1). Classification (NCBI taxonomy): domain Archaea; kingdom Methanobacteriati; phylum Methanobacteriota; class Methanobacteria; order Methanobacteriales; family Methanobacteriaceae; genus Methanobacterium; species uncultured Methanobacterium sp. Next base: position 2,094,426 of record NZ_OY762552.1, read on the forward strand.
ACCTGGTCCAGTCTGGTTATTATTCTAACCATTAAAGGGCCTCCTCAGCTTCTTCCATGGTCTTTTTGATCATTTTCAACCTAACGAAGTTCTCCCTTTCCATCTCTTCTAAACGCATTTCAATGTACTTGACGGTGTTCTCCAGTCTTGGAATGATAATGTGTTCCAGGGCGTTCACACGTCGTTTGGTTGATTCAATCTCACCGGCCAGTAACATAATGGTCTTTTCGATCTCTCCCAGTTCAATGATAAGCTGGATGGATTCCTCGAATTTCTTGGCAGCTTCATCCAGTTTAACTGAGGTGTCCATGAATCCGTAACCACGTTCAACAATGGTCCTCTGGGAAATTTCGGACTCTATTACAGGCACTACCACTCCCATAACACTCCTGGAGTCGATGTCAACATCAACTGATTCAGTGACGGACATGGCAGCTTTCTTAACAGACAGATCACCCATCATTACCTGGGCAGCTGTTAAGTCCTGGTAAGCTTCCTGGAGTTTATCGGTAACTTCATCCCGGGATCCTTTCACCCGTTCCAGGATATTAAAAAACTCCATGATCAGGGCGTTC